>NZ_JAKDLJ010000294.1 GCF_030452865.1 Pseudorhodobacter sp. | reverse complement strand
GGCAAACTCGGTCATCATGCCGGTAAAGAGGTGCGGCATGTGATGGCAATGCAGCATCCAGCGCGCAGCCTCCCCTGCATCCAGCGCAATTGTCACCATGGTCATGGGCGGCACATAGACCGTGTCGCGGATCGCGCCGTCGATATCGCGCCCGTTGATATTCACCACCTGGAACACATGCCCGTGCAAATGCATCGGATGGCCCATCATCGACATGTTGTGGAACGTCAGATGCACCCGCTCGCCCGTCTTGGCGGCAATCGGCGTGTGATCGCCCCAGACCTGCCCGTTGATGGTCCAAAGATACGGCTGCATTGAGCCCCCCGGCATAATCATGTGGGACCGGTCCACTGGGCGCGGCGCAAGCGCGGGCGCCTGGTAACAAGCGGGTTTGGCTAGCGGCTGGCGTGACGGATATGCGGCGGGGCCTCAACCCATTGGCGGCACAAACGGAAAAGGTGCTGGCCGAGGACCCGTATTCCGGCCATCTGTTCGTCTTCCGTGGCCGTCGGGGTGACCTTTTGAAGATCATCGCCCTGTCATGCATGTAAACATGTATTGCCGGGCAATGGCTACATGCGCGCATTCGACGAGGGCATGGAGGGCGAGGATAGAGCCGAACTGCTCAGGCAGAACAAAAAAGGCACTCGCCGAGCTTCGGTAAGTGGCCACCGGACAAGGATTGCGTGCCAATTTTTCGTCCGGCTCAGCGACCGGACATTTTTTCGATCTCCCGCGAGATCTGTGCGGACTCAACGCCTCGCTTTCGGGCGCTTTCGAGAACGGCGTCCTGGATGGCCTTGCTGCGCTTTAGCAACCGCAGGAAGCGGTCTTCATCCAGAACGAGCAGCGTTGTGGGCGCGATGGCGCGAACCTCGACGCGTTGCGGGCGGCGCATGAGCAGACCGATCTGTCCGAACATCTCACCGCGACCCAGCCGCCATTTCTGGCGGGCCGCGATGAGTTCGACCGCACCCGAGGCCACGAAATAGACCTGTCTGGCAGCGTTATCGCGGTGCAGGACCACTTCGCCGACATTCACATACCGCGTCTTGAGCGCGCGTGCGAGGCGCGTGAGAACGGCATCGTCGATCTCGGAGAACAGTGGAAACCGGCGCGCCAGTTCGGTTTTCTGCACCGCCAGGTCGAGTTGCGGAGTGGCTTCGGCGCGGTTGCGCCGCGCACCAATGTCCAGCGTCAGGGCGCTGTGGACCTCCTCGCCGATCAGCCCGTCCGCCAACAGGGTGTCGTATTCGCGTTCTTCCAGCCGCAGCGCGGTGCGGCGGATGACGCGGCGCTCCATATCTTCGGCATAGCCGGGGAATTGCAGGCGCAGCCCTTCGAGCGCCTGTTCGATCAACTCGATCCGACGGTCCAGCATGGAGTGGAGCAGGTCCGCCACGCGCTTGCCGTGGATGCGCCGGATGCGCCCGTCGATGAAGCCGTGAAGATCGCGCACCACCAGCCGTTGCGACAACAGCAATCCAAACCGTGTTGACGTGATCGTCGCCAGCGGCACGGAAAAGCGCAGCCGGTTGTGCAAAAAGACCGCTGGCCGCAGCCACCGCCCGAACCCCAGACTGCGCCGCGCAACCGTGTTGTAACCGCTGCGACCGTTGAAGCGCGAGGCCTCGATCAGCGCGTCGGAATCCGACAGCAGCCGCTCGGACAGGGCAGAAGAAATGGTGCGGTCGCGGAACCGGTCGACGATTGCGTCGCGTTCGGCACTGGCAAGCGCGATCAGCCCCAATGTTACGCGGTCCTTGTCGGGAATGTCGGTCGCGGCGTCGGCCGATTGCACGGCGACATCCAACCGCTCGCCAAATCGCTTGGCCTCGGCGCGCACGGTTTCCTGCGTCAGGTCGTAGTTTTCCGTCATCTTTGCCAGATCCGCCCGCACCGTTTGCAGCGCAACCGCGATCACCTGCCTGTAGAGCGCGTGATCCAGCGGCGAGAGTTTATCCAGACCCAGCCAGCCGATCACCGGCCGCAGCGTGGTGCCCTGCACCAGCAGCGTGAACAGCGTGAATCCGGTGGCCAGAATCGCGACCTGCCGCTTGATTTCGACCGGCACCAATGCGCTTTCCGTCACCGCAAGTGCAAGCGACAGGGTAACCGCCCCGCGCAGCCCGCCCCACATGATCGCAACCCGGTAAGGCCCTTCGACCACGGGCGACAGACCCAGCCGGGTGAGCAGCGGCAGCAACAGGTAAAGGATCACCGCCCGCGCGACGATGGCGGCGACCACCACCACGACGATCAACCCCAGATCGCGCAGCTGCACGGTCTCCAACATGCGCGGGATCAGCAGCGCGGCCAGCACAAAGATCAAAGCGCCGGCCCAATGGGCCAGCAGATCCCAGACTTCGTGCAGGTTCTGCCATGTCGGCGGCGGCAGGCGGCGCGCGCCAGTCAGTTGCAGCGTCATCGCCGCGATGACGACGGCGATAACCCCCGATGCGCCAACACTCTGCTCGGCCACGATATAGGCGAGGTATGGCAGCGCGATGGAGACTGAAACGACCGCAAGCTCATAGCGCGCGAACGCGGTCATCACCCAGATCGCGATGCGCGCCGCGATCCAGCCCGTCACGACACCGCCGACCAGCAGGACCGGAAACTGCGCCAACGCGCCTTGGACCGACGGATCCGGCACGCCCGCCTTGACATACTCCAGAAACAGCGCGGCCAGCGCAATTGCTGCGGCGTCGTTCAGCAGACTTTCGCCCTCGATGATCCGCGCCAGCCGCCGCGGGGCCGAGATCGAGCGAAAGATGCTGACCACCGCCGACGGATCCGTCGTGGACACGATCGCCCCGACCAACAGCGCGGCCGAAAGCGTCAACGTGCTGACCATCGCCAGCGCATAGCCGACGATGAACGTCGCCACGAACACCGCCACCACCGCCAGCACCAGAATGGGCACCCAATCATCCGCCATGCGCCGGAGGTTCAATCCCAGCGTAACCTGAAACACCAGTGTCGGCAGGAACACATAGAGAAACACGTTGGACCGGATCGGTAAGGCGAGGATTGCCCGGGCGACCGGGTTCAGGGCGTCGGTGAGGTCCGTGTGCAGGAAGAACGCCGCCGCGACGCCGATCAGGATCCCGAGGCAGGCGATGATCACCGCATAGGGCAGGCGCAGATAGCTCGCCAGTGGTTCCGCTGCACCGATAAGCAGGAAAAGCGACGCGATGATGGTGGTGATCAGAATGATGTCCATCAGATTGCAATATCAGAAATGCCCGGCCCGGAAATACTAATCAGCATAAAGGGCGTTCGTTTGAGTTGGTGGCATAAAGGGCACAGCCGATTTGGGCAGGCTTGAATACACTCTGAGCGCGCACTATATATAGGTCATGACAAAGTTCAGCTTCCATATGAGGTTTCCGCCGACAGCGGGAAAACTACTGAACCGCCGGTAACCCCGGGCGGGACGGCAGCAGTGCTGTCCGCGCCTCGGGGATTTCAGATCTCTTCGATCACATGAACAGGACGGTGGCTTCCGCGAGCGGCTGTTGAATCATTGCATTCCACATCCGATGTCCGGTCGCCAGCGTCGCGGCAACAGTATTTTTTGAATTGGAGGATGACATGTCCGTTTATATCACTCGTAAAATGATCAGGCAGGCAGCGCACGACTGGCGGCAAGACAATACCGTCGGCATTGTGGAACGAATGATCCGCTCTGCGAAGCGAACGTTGAAGCGCCGCGAGACGATTTCCGAACTCCACTCCCTGACCGACTGGGAACTGCGGGATATCGGCATTTATCGCGGGGACATTCCGCGCATCGTACGCCAGATTGACGACCATGATCTCGGTCTGATGCCAGCCTCACGCGGAGCGCAGGCGCGCGGCGTCGCCGTCCCGGCCTGACCGGAAAACCGCAATAATCAACCTCGCACAGAACCGCGTGAGGTGATCCAAGCGTCGATGCAGCCCCGGCAGTCGCCGGGGCTTTTGCATTAATGCGTTTCTGATACCGCCAATTCCGGCTATACGCTTCGGGGACTCCCTTGCTTTCTCAAGGGAACACAAGGACCCGGATCGACACGATGGCCCAGAACATGCGCGAGACTCTCGCTTCGGTGAGATCCCTTCTCGGCGGAACCGCCGCCTTCATGGCGGGAAACAGCCTGCTCGGCGTGGTGCTGCCACTGCGCATGGAAACGGCGGGGTATCCTGTGGCGCTGACCGGCGCGATCATGGCGGCTTATTACATGGGGCTGGCCTTTGGCGGGTTCAAAGCCAAGCATATCATCATGCGTATCGGACATATCCGCGCCTTCTCAGCCTTCGCTGCGCTGACGGCAGCGACTTGTCTGGCCTATGATGTCTTCTTCAGCCCGGCGGCGTGGGTGATCCTGCGGGTCATCAACGGCTTTTGTATCGCCGGAATGACAACTTCGATCGAAAGCTGGCTGAATGAGCGCAGCAGCAACGCTTCCCGGGGTCGCGTGCTGGGCTTCTACATGCTGGCCTTTTATATTTCCGTTGCAGTGGGTCAGACATTGGTGAATGTCTCGCCGGTCGGTGGGAGCGACCATCTGATGCTTGCCTCCGCGCTGATCGGACTGTCGCTCATCCCGATCGCGATGACCCGCCTGGGCGAGCCGGACCTTCGCGAGGTGCGGGTTCTTGGTGTGAGAAGGCTATACGAGGCGTCAAAGGTCGGTGTCGTCG
>NZ_JAKDLJ010000022.1 GCF_030452865.1 Pseudorhodobacter sp. | reverse complement strand
GATCGACCTTGGCGCTGGGTGGGGCTATCTGTCCCGCGCCATCCTGTCGCGCGCCGGTGTCAAAGAACTCCATCTGGTGGAGGCGGACGCAAACGCGCTGGACTGCGCCCGCACCAATATCACCGACCCGCGCGCGCAATTCCACTGGGCCGATGCGACCAGTTTCAAGCTTGATCGCGGCGTCGATGCGGTGGTGTGCAACCCGCCGTTTCACACCACGCGCGACGCTGACCCTGGCCTTGGCGCGGCTTTCATCCTAGCTGCGGCGAGGCTTTTGGCTCCGCATGGCACGCTCTGGCTCGTCGCGAACCGGCATTTGCCCTACGGCCGCACCCTCACCCCTTTATTTCGCGAAATCGAGGAGATCGGCAGCGATCCGCGCTTTCGCCTGACCCGCGCATCCCGACCGACACGGGCGCGCTGACCCAACATATTTGAAGGAGCCTGCACAATGTCCTTTTCCCTTTCTGGCAAGACCGCCATCGTCACCGGCTCTGCCGCAGGTATCGGCCTGTCGATTGCCCGGCATTTTCTGGCGAAAGGCGCGAATGTGATGTTCGCCGATATTGATGAGACGCGCCTCGGCAATGAATGTGCCGAGGAGGCGAAAGCCGAAGGGGCATTGCGCTTTTTCGGCGGCGATCTGCGTGAAAAGCTGACAATCGCCAACCTGCTTTCCGCCACCATCGACGCCTTTGACAAAGTGGATATTCTGGTCAACGCCAGCCGTTCGATGCAGCTTTCCGAGGCGCTGAACCCGGAAGAAGACGCGGTGGAGCAGATGTGGCAGCAAAACCTGATCACCAGTCTGCGCCTGTCGCAGATGACCGCCAAGCGGATGATCCTGCAAGCGGAGAAGGCCGGGATGACCGAAGGCATCATCGGCTCCATCATCAATCTGTCGTCTATCGCGGCACAGCGGGTCCAGCCCGAGCTTTTGGGTTATGCGATTTCCTGTGCGGCGGTGGAACAGATGACCCGTTCGCTTGCCGTCGCCCTTGCGCCTGAACGCATCCGAGTCAACGCCGTCTCTTTCGGATCGGTGATGAGCGAGAGTTTGCAGCGTTCGTTGAAAGAGAATCCCGATTTCCGCAGCGCGATCACCGCAGCGACGCCTTTGGGGCGCATCGCCGCCGCCGATGAATTGGCCGAAACCGTGCAATACCTCGCATCGGACGCCTCCAGCTTCATGACGGGGGAGATTGTACGGATTGACGGCGGGCGCTCACTGCTCGATGCGGCGGTTGCGCCTGCGCACTAAGGCGCAGCGCAGTGATACGACGTGACCGGATCTATTCCGGATGCGCCAGTTTGCAGCCAGCGATTGCGGGGCGTGCCGCCTTTTCCAGTTGCACCCGCTTTTTCTTCAACTCGCCCAGAGTTTGCCGCTGATCGGCAAGGTTGATCGCCTTGGGCCTGGTTTCGGTATAGTCATAGCTTTGCAGGCACATTTCGGCGGGTTGCGCCGGGGTGGTCGCGGTGGCCGGGATCGCGGCGCGGCAAACCATCCAGCGGTCGCTGGTCATAACCACCTCTTCCAGCGCATAGCCGCGGTTCAGATTGCCTTGGGTTTCGACAATAAGCTGATCCACCACCCGCAGATCCCGTGTCGCCGCTGCGATGCAGCGTTCTTGCGGCGTGCCACATGCCGCCAACAGCGCAAGCGTCGAAATCAGGATAATCCGGACCCGCATGTTCAACCCCTCCGCAATGGTTTCAAATCGCAGTCTAGCCGCTTGCGAGCACGAAAGAAACCGGGGCATTGGCTTCGCCGATTGGCGCGAGACAGCGCAGGCGCGTCAGCCGCTCTCCCGCACCAACCGATAGCTGCCTTCCGGCAAATCCAGCGCCGCCATCAGATCCTGAACCTGCACCATGGACAGAGAGATCGTCACCGGTTCGCCGCTCCGCAGGTCCAATTGCTGCACAGTCACGCAGTCTTCAAACGCGGAGATTGTGACATCTTCGGCAAGGCTTGGCCCGGCTTCATCAATCAGGGTGATGACTGTGGCGTCAAATTCATGCTCGATGGTAAACATTGCGACAGATTAGCAAAGCCAACGATCAACGCAATGGCGGACACGCGGCGGACACGAACGGTCACAGCCAGGTGAAGGGCTTTTCCCCTGCGCTGCATCTGCTATGGAGTGGCATCGGTCAGGATGGAAACAAGATGCGCAAGCTCATTGCAGTGTTGGTTGGATTGGCACTTTCCGGTTGTGTCATGCCCGAAGAAGCGATCAAAACCGCACCGGAGCCCGTGCAGACAGCAACCACCAATCCCGGCGCCCCCCTGCCGCCGAATGTTGCCGCGCGGAATTTCGTCACAGCCGTAAACGCCGTGGAACCCGTGGCCGAGGCCTATTGCCGGGCGCAATCACGCGGCCAATCCTGCGACTTCCTGATCGTGATTGATGACCGGCCCAGTCAAGCGCCGAATGCGTTTCAAACCCTTGATCCCAATGGCCGCCCCATACTCGCGTTCAACCTTGCCCTGATCGCAAACGCCCGCAACATTGACGAACTGGCCTTCGTCATCGGCCACGAATCGGCGCATCACATCCTGAGCCATATCCCGCAAACCCAGCAAAGCGCGTCGCAAGGGGCGTTGCTGGCTGGCTTGCTGGTTGCGGTTGGTGGCGGCGGCGCCGGGGCGATTGAACAGGCACAACAAATCGGTGCCTCGGTTGGCGCACGGCGTTTTTCCAAAGGCTTCGAGTTGGAGGCAGACGCGCTCGGGGCCGAGATCACCGAACGTGCCGGGTTCGACGCTTTGCGCGGTGCAGCGTTTTTCGACAGGCTCGCCGACCCCGGAAACCAATTCCTTGGCAGCCATCCACCGAACGCGGAACGCCGGGCAACCGTCGCCCGTGCCGTAGCGGCCATGCGGCAATAACCGCTCTGTAGCGTCGCCACCTGCGCAAACACCCCTTGCCCCTCCGCGTCGACGAAGGCACTCTGACGCGCATCAAGGATCAAGGCGGGCAAGATGATTTCAAAATGGCGGCTCTACCTCAAGTTGCTATTGGAGAAACTCTGGGTCGTTGCCCTGCTCTATGCCATGCTTGCGGTCCTGACGACGGTTGCTGCGCGTTTCCTCGGCCCTTGGCTGCCCGAAAGCCTTGGTGAAACCCTTGGTGCGGGCTCGACTGAGGCGGTTCTGACCATCCTTGCCAGTTCCATGCTCTCGGTCGTCACCTTCTCGCTTGGGATCATGGTGTCGGCGTTTTCCGGTGCTGCCGCATCGGTCAGTCCGCGCGCCATCGCTGTGCTGAAAACCGACCGAACGACGCAACGGGTGCTGGCGACGTTTCTGGGTGCCTTTGTCTACAGCCTGATCGGCATCATCGCAATCAAGGGCGGACTTTATTCCGCCAACAGCCGACTGGTATTGTTCATCGTGACCGTCGTGCTGGTGCTGATCATCGTCATCACGATGCTGCGCTGGATCAATCATCTGACCGTTTTCGGCCTGATGACCGATTCCATCGACAAGGTGGAGGTGGCGACAGAAAAGGCGCTGACCGCACGGATCGACAACCCGTTTCTGGGGGGGCACGGCCATTTTCTACCGCCGCCACCGGAGGCGAAGCCGATCACCCAACCGAAGATCGGCTATATCCGATATGTGCATATGGACGGATTGCAGGACACCGCAGAAGAAATTGGCGCGCAGATCTATCTTGCGGCTTTACCGGGCAGTTTCGTTCATCCCGGCAAGGTGGTTGCCTATGTGCTCGGCCCCGAAATGCCCAAAGACGAACAGATTCACGATGCGTTTTCGGTCGGCGACACCCGCAGTTATGAGCAAGACCCGCGTTTCGGCATTACGGTGCTCAGCGAGATCGCAGAGCGCGCGCTGTCCCCCGCGGTGAACGACCCCGGCACCGCGATTGATGTCTTGGGACGCTCCGTGCGCCTGCTGGCGCTGCTGGGAAATGAACATGGCCACGAATTGCGCTTTCCCCGTGTTTGGGTGCCGCCGCTGTCGCTGACCGATATGTTCAACGATATCTTCCCGGCAATTGCGCGCGACGGTGCCGCGACGTTCTCGGTTCAGATCAGGTTGCAGAAATGTTTGCTCGCCTTGGCCCAGATCGCGCCGCACCGGTTCGGGAAACTTGCGCAGGCGCAATCGGAAGAGGCACTTGGTCGCTGCAAGGACAGGTTGATCGTTTCTGAAGTGGCCGCCGTCGCCTCCGTCGCGGCGCAGATTGCCGACGTGGCGCAACCTCGCGTCAAAAGCCCGATCTGACATGCTGCAATTGATGAATGCCGTCAGTGATCGGGGGTCGCGCTATGCGGTATCAGGCGGCGCTGTAACGGACCGCGCGGGGGTGGATGCCTTCCTGCGCACGCTCAAATCCAGCAAGAAATTTGCCAAGGCGACCCATAATTCCTGGGCCGCCGTGCTGTTGAATGAAGGGCCGCTGCGAAACGATGATGGCGAAAGCGGTGCGGCAGCGGCGATTCTGCGGATGCTTGAACGCGAGGGTGTGACCGATCACATCGTCGTGGTCACGCGCTGGTATGGTGGCGTCAACCTTGGCGGCGACCGTTTCCGCCATGTCACCACCTGCACCCGCGCCTATCTTGACGCGCTGCTGCGCGGCGACTCGTCTTGATCTATTTGCCGATCTTCGGCTCTGTCCCGTCCTTGATGCGCTTGATATTCGCGGCGTGGCGCCAATAGACCAACAAGGTCAACACCATCCCCAGCAGCATCATCTGACCATGGCCGAAAGCGATCATCCACAAAGTGGAGGATGCTGCCGCGCAAAGCGCCGCCAGCGACGACATGCGCCAGATCAGCGCGACGGCCAGCCATGTTGCACAGACCGCCAGCCCCAGCGGCCAAGCCAACGCCAGTAACACCCCCAGAAAAGTTGCAACACCTTTGCCGCCCTTGAACCCCGACCACACCGGGAAGATATGGCCGATAAATGCTGAGAAACCTGCGAGTTGCGCCGCATCCTCACCCAGCATCGCCCGCGCGACAAGGACCGCAACAGCACCTTTGCCAGCGTCGAGCAGCAATGTTGCCAATGCCGCCCCCTTGTTCCCGGTGCGCAAGACATTGGTAGCTCCGGTGTTGCCGGACCCGATGGCGCGTAAATCGCCAAGGCCAAGCGCCCGCGTGATGACAACCCCGAACGGAACCGAGCCCAGCAGGTAGGCAAGCACCGCCACGATCAAAAGTTCCCACGACCCGGAGGTGATCACTGGCATTATGTGTCTCCCTTTCCAAACACCTGGCGCCCAGCCACGAAAGTCGCGATCACCCGCCCTTCCATCCGCTGCCCGTCAAATGGCGTATTCTTTGATTTTGACAATAGCGTGGCACGGTCCAACACGAAAGGCGCATCCGGATCGAACAGCACCAGATCCGCTGGCGCCCCTTCTGCCATCCGCCCTTGCGGCAGCCCAAGCAGTTTGGCAGGGTTAAACGCCATCGCGCGAAACAGCCACGGCAAATCCATCGCACCTGCATGATAAAGCCGCATAGCCGCCGGCAGAAACGTCTGTAACGCCACCGCTCCAGCGGCTGCTTCCTCAAACGGCAGGCGCTTGCT
Source organism: Pseudorhodobacter sp. (assembly GCF_030452865.1). Taxonomy (GTDB): domain Bacteria; phylum Pseudomonadota; class Alphaproteobacteria; order Rhodobacterales; family Rhodobacteraceae; genus Pseudorhodobacter. Next base: position 13,187 of record NZ_JAKDLJ010000022.1, on the reverse strand, counting down.
TTCCTCATCGGCAGGCGTGTGCATCGAACAGATCACGTCGATCAACCCCGAAGCCACCGCCTCCAGCACCGCTTTTCGGTCCTCCTCTGACCGCAAAGGTGGCGAGAACTTGAAGAAGCTCCGATAATCGCCCACATCCAATTCATTCAGCGTCAGGTGATGAATGGAAACTCCCGCTGTGACCGGCAACCCATTCCGCTTGGCGCGCTCAAGCGGCGGCAAAGACCGCGCGCAGGTGATCTGATCGGCATGGTAGCGCGCGCCCGTCATCTCGATCATGCCCAGATCACGGTCCAGCCCAATCCGCTCCGCCATCGGATGCACATCTGGCAAACCGAGCAAGGACGCAAACTTCCCATTCGTCATCGATGCGCCCACCGACAATCCGGGGTCTTGCGGATGCCCGATGACCAAGGCGTCAAGGCTGCGCGCATATTTCAGCGCCCGACCCAAGACCTTGGTATCGCTGACAACATGGTCGCAATCCGTAAAGGCAATCGCACCTGCATCGAGCAAAAACCCGATCTCGGTCATTTCTCGCCCCAAGCGCCCCTTGGTCAGCGCAGCCATATGCCGGATGCGCACTGGAATATCCGCCGCCCGTCGAGTCACGAATTCCAGCACCTCCGGCGTGTCAATCGCGGGGTTTGTGTCGGGCCGCGCGATGATCGTCGTCACCCCACCCGCCGCTGCCGCCAACCCGGCGGAGCGGAAGCTCTCGCGGTGTCGCTCTCCCGGTTCGCCGATCTTGACACCGATATCCACGATCCCCGGTGCCAACACCTTGCCACCGCAGTCAATCACCTTCGCGCCCTTGGGCGAGGAAACCGCCCCGATTGCCGCGATCAGGCCGGCATCCAGCACCAGATTACCGGTCGTTTCTGTTCCCGCCTCCGGGTCGATAATCAAAGCGTTTTCGAGAAAGATCGTCATGCCTGCCCTCGCTGGCTACGCCGGATCAGCGTGTAAGCCGCCGTGCTCTCAGGGATGCATTGAAATTCCGATTGCATGCGCGACGCGTTGCCCGTCCCACAAAACCCCAGTGAAATGCGCACCCTGACGCTGGCTGTAGCGTCCACGACAACCGTGCCCCGAACCCGCGCAATCATACCAACACCCCGGCGGCTTTCGCGCCCCGCTCCGCGCGCAGATTGCGCGCCAGCAGGTCCATGCAGGCCATGCGTACCGCAACCCCCATTTCCACCTGCTCCTGAATCACAGATCGGTTGATGTCATCTGCCAACTCGCCATCAATCTCCACCCCGCGATTCATCGGGCCGGGGTGCATCACGATCGCATCCGGTTTGGCATGGCTCAGCTTCTCGGCATCAAGCCCGTAACGGTGGTAATACTCCCGCTCCGAGGGGATAAATCCACCATCCATCCGCTCCTTTTGCAGGCGCAGCATCATCACTACATCCGCGCCAGCCAAACCCTCGCGCATATTGTCAAACACCTCGCAGCCAAACTCCTCCACCCCCGAAGGCATCAGGGTCGGCGGCGCGATCAGGCGTATCCGGTTTTCCATCTTTCCCAGCAAGATCAGATTGCTGCGCGCCACCCGGCTATGTGCGACATCGCCACAAATCGCCACCGTCAACCGCTGTATCCGCCCCTTCGCCCGCCGAATGGTCAGCGCATCCAGAAGCGCCTGCGTTGGATGCTCATGCCGCCCATCCCCCGCATTCAACACCGCGCAATTCACCTTTTCCGCCAACAGGTTCACCGCGCCCGACGCCCCATGCCGCACTACCAGCAAATCCGGGTGCATCGCGTTCAGCGTCAGCGCGGTATCAATCAGCGTCTCGCCCTTTTTTACGCTCGACTGCGCCACCGACATATTCATCACATCCGCACCAAGCCGCTTGCCCGCCAGCTCAAAACTCGCCTGCGTCCGGGTAGAGGCCTCAAAGAACATGTTGATCTGCGTCATCCCCGCCAGCGCGTCGGATTTCTTGATCGAACGACGGTTGAGGTCGACATATTTATCCGCCAAATCCAAAATGGCACGGATTTCATCCGGGGCAAGATGCTGGATCCCCAGCAAATGACGTGCGCGAAAACTCATCTTTTTCCCCGGTCTGGCTCCAGCGCTTATGCCAAACCCCGCAACTTAGGGCAACTGCTTCGGGGCCAGAAGCGGGCCAAGATGCGGCTCGCACCATGTTTCGGGCATTTGCTCATAAGTCTTGTAAAACCCTATCCCAGTGAAGGACCAGCGATAACGTCGCTGTTCATCGTCCCGTCCAATCAGCAACAAGATCACCCAAGGGCCCGCCGTCGCTTTGCCCATCCTCATAGCCATCAAATCTTGCAAATTGCGCGGGGCATGCAACGTTTCACCCAGCATCAAGCAACGCGGCGCCGACCATGCACGTCCATCTGATGCACGCGAGACGCGCGACGGGTCATTCATGCCACTGTCAACCACCAGCGCTATCAACCCAAGCGACACTCCTAAGGGAAGCATACGCATCCAACCCCGCAACCATTTCAGCACAACCAATGCCACAACTATCCCGACACCAATCACAACCATATGAACCGCCACAGGCCGCGCAACCCCACGCAAATACCAACTCAACATTGCAAACACCGCAATCGCGATGCACAGACCCACAAGGCCCCACACCCCTATGGTCAAAAGCATCAGTGGTTGGGCATCGTGCCCGGCATCCTCCAAAGCACCGAACCACCACCTCTCCCCTCCTGCGCGAACCAGAACGCCAAGCCCGAATGTCCCTGCTGTATAAAGCGCCGCATCAAGGATTAACTGGCTGTATCCGTAGCCAAAGCCATTTGCATAAACATCTTGAAACAAAAACCGCGAAGGGCAGCAGCAAAACCACCGCAAAGCGCTGCCCCAGGCACGCAGAGCGCAGTCATCCCGCCAAAAAAAACAAGAATTGCGAATGCCATCATCCCTTGCTTGTAAGGTGTAGCGCAAATCTGTGGCAATCCCACAACTCAATTCCCTTTCATCTTGGCGCAAATACCTGCGCACGCCGCGGCACGCGGCGCCCGGCCCAACGGGATAAGCGGCACTCGCCGCGCAGACGGGCGGGAGAGGCTCGCCATTCGCCGCCTTGCCCCAACGCACCCCCGGCCCTATTCTGGCCTCATGGGAATCGACCTGCACCTTACTGAAAACGACTGGCACGCGACCCTTGCCGCCCTGTGCTGGCAGGTCGATCTTGGTGTGACCGAAGTAATGGCCGAAGCCCCGATTGACCGTTACAGCCTGCCCGACAAGCTGGAAGCACCGAAGACAAAGCCCGTGGCAGAGGTCAAATCCGCCGCTCCTCCCGGCATCGACGCGGTTCAAATCGCACGCGACTGCGCCGCTGCCTGTGGCGATCTGTCCGGGCTGCGCGATGCGCTTGCCGCTTTTGAGCTTTGTGAGTTGAAGAAGGGCGCGCGGCAACTGGTGTTTTCTGACGGAAATCCCGCAGCGCGCCTGATGGTTGTCGGTGAAGCCCCCGGCCGCGATGAGGATCGCGCGGGCAAGCCCTTCATTGGCCAGGCGGGTCAGCTCCTTGACCGGATGCTGGCTGCAATCGGCATCTCACGCACAGAGAAAGACAGCGCCAAAGCAGCCTATATCACCAATGTCATCCCTTGGCGTCCTCCTGCCAATCGCGATCCAACGCCTGAGGAAATCGCGATGATGCAGCCATTCCTCTCGCGCCACATCGCGCTGGCAAAGCCACATGTCATCATTGCCATGGGCAACACGTCTTGCGCGGCGCTGCTCGGGACGCGTGGCATCATGCGCCTGCGCGGCAACTGGGCCGAGACCCAAGGGATTCCCGTCATGCCGATGGCGCACCCGGCCTATTTGCTGCGCAACGCAGCGGCCAAACGCGACGCATGGGCCGACTTGCTGATGGTTCAGGCGAGGCTCCGGTCGCCATGATCCTTGCCGTCGATCCGCTGGCGCTGCTGACCTTTGCTCCGGCGGCTTTCGCGCTGAACCTGACGCCGGGGGCGGATATGATGTTCAGTCTGGGTCAGGGGTTGCGTTCGGGACCGCGCGCCGCTCTGGCTGCCGCTGCCGGGATCACGGCTGGTGGGATGGTGCATGTCACTGTAGCGGGGCTAGGGCTTGGTGCCTTGGTCGCGGCGCACCCCGGCCTTTTTGATACCATCCGCTGGTTTGGCGTCGGCTATCTTTTGTGGCTCGCGCTGGACGCGCTGCGACATCATGGGTTGCCACGCTCCTCCGCGCCCGCAGTTTCGCCCTTGCGCGCCTTTCGCGATGGCGCTTTGGTGAATTTGTCGAACCCCAAGGTCATCCTGTTCACGCTCGCCTTCATTCCGCAATTTGTCGATCCCGCGCGTGGCCATGTGCTGGCGCAATTCCTGATTTTCGGCACGGTTCTGGGCTTCGGCGGGATGATCGTCAACTCCACTGTTGGCATCTTTGCCGCAGGCCTGGGCCGCCGCCTAGCCACATCACCGCAGGTTTCAAAAGGCTTGGGCTGGGTCAGTGCGGTGATATTCAGCGCCCTCGCCCTGCGCCTTGCCCTTTTACAAAAGGTCTGACCCAATGTCGCTCATTGACGAAAACAAGCCCTTCCTGCCGATCCGCATTGCGGTGCTGACAGTGTCCGACAGCCGCAGCCTTGCCGAGGACAAATCCGGTGACACGCTGGTCCACCGCCTGACCGACGCCGGGCACAGCCTTGCCGCCCGCGACATTATTCGCGATGATCGGGTTGAGATTGCCAGTATGTTGCGGGGTTGGTGCGCCGATCCGGGCATCGACGTGATCATTTCCACCGGTGGCACCGGACTGACCGGGCGCGATGTGACAGTGGAGGCGCATCGCGATGTTTACGAGAAAGAGATTGAGGCCTTCGGTACGGTCTTCACCATGATCTCCATGCAGAAGATCGGAACTTCGGCGGTTCAGAGCCGTGCCACTGGTGGCGTGGCGAATGGCACCTATCTGTTCGCGCTGCCCGGCAGCCCTGGTGCCTGTCGCGATGCCTGGGACGAGATTTTGCGCTGGCAATTTGATTATCGTCATCGGCCCTGCAATTTCGTCGAGATCATGCCACGACTGGATGAGCATTTGCGCAGAAAATAAGGGAACGGGCTGGTGCCCGTTGCCTCCGGCGGGGATATTTTTGAACAGATGATATGGGGAGTTTACAGACCCCCGACCAGCGTTTCGGTCAGTTGGCTCCGTGGGTCTTCCATCGCGTCGATCACGTCGAAGTGGTGTTTGCCGGGGGCGACGGTCCAGGGGCAGGCCCAGTGTTCGGACAGGAGGCGGGCCTGCCAGAGGAAAGCCGGGCGTTCCTGCCCGCCGACCCAGACATGCACCTGAGTGTTTGGGCGCAGGGTCAGGCGCGCCGGGCTTTCGGTCGCGATTTCTGCGGCATCGAAATGCAGGACATTTTGCATCTGGGTTTGGGCGAGTTCGTCAAGATCCGCCAGCGGCGAGATCGGCACCACCCGCGCGACGGTTGCGGTGATGTCGGTGCAGCCCATGCGCGCGCTCAGATGCCCACCCGCGGAATGGCCGGTCACCACTTGCGGGCCGGGAATATGCGTGGCGATAACGCCAAGGGCGCGTTGCATTTCCTGGGTCATGGCAGCGATGCGCGCCTCCGGTGCCAACGTGTAGCTAGGCATTGCGCAGGCCCAGCCGCGCGCCAACACGCCTGCTGCCAGATGCGACCAGAGGGTGTGATCGCCCGCCAGCCAATAGCCGCCGTGGATGAAGGTCACGCAGCCTTTTGCCTCGCCTTCGGGCAAAAACAGATCAAAGCGATGCCGTGCCTCGGGCCCATATTCCAACCCCAGCCTTGCGCGCGCGCCCATCTCATCACGGAACACCCCCGCTTTGCTCGCCCAATGCGCGAGAAAACCATCACCCCCCGGAATAAACGCCCCATTGGCATAGGCCCGATCCATATCCATCGCTTCTCTCCATTTTTCGCCGCTGAACTGGACTTCCCGGCGCTGACATGGTTTGCATATTCCAACTCAAAAGTGGAGGCATCAATGCTTGATACGGCTACCGATCTTCGTTCCTTGCTCAAGGACGCCAGCCTGCTGGTCACCAAGGCCTTTGTCGCGGGCGAATGGGTGGAGGCGGATGACGGCACCCGCTTTGCCGTCAGCAACCCCGCGCGCGGCGATGTAATTTGCGAAGTGCCGAACCTTGGCCGGGCGGAAACCGCACGCGCGATTGCCGCTGCCGAGGTGGCCCGCAAGGCTTGGGCGGCGCGCACCGGCAAGGACCGCGCCGGCATATTGCGCAAATGGCATGATCTGATGATCGCCAATGCCGACGACCTTGGCGCGATCCTCACCGCCGAGATGGGCAAACCTTTGGCCGAGGCGAAGGGAGAGGTGATTTATGGTGCCTCCTTCGTGGAATGGTTCGCGGAAGAGGCCAAGCGGGTTTACGGCGAAACCATCCCCGGCCATCAGCCGGACAAACGGATTACCGTGCTGAAACAGCCGATCGGGGTTGCGGCCTCAATCACGCCGTGGAACTTTCCCAATGCGATGATCGCGCGCAAGGTGGCCCCGGCGCTGGCGGTGGGTTGCGGATTTGTCGCGCGGCCCGCTGCCGAAACCCCGCTTTCGGCTTTGGCGATGGCGGTGTTGGCGGAACGCGCCGGAGTGCCGAAAGGGTTGTTTTCGGTGATCACCTCCAAACGCTCCTCTGATATCGGCAAGGAGTTCTGCGAAAACCCGATTGTTCGCAAGCTGACCTTCACCGGGTCCACCGAGGTCGGGCGTATTTTGCTGCGCCAGGCTGCCGATCAGGTGATGAAATGTTCGATGGAATTGGGTGGCAACGCGCCGTTCATCGTGTTTGACGATGCCGATCTGGACAAGGCGGTGGAGGGGGCGATGATCTCCAAGTTCCGCAACAACGGTCAGACCTGCGTTTGCGCCAACCGGATCTATGTGCAGGCGGGGGTGTATGACGCCTTTGCCGAAAAGCTGGCAGCAGCGGTGACGAAGCTGAACGTCGGTGACGGGTTGAAGGACGGCGTGACCACCGGGCCGCTGATCAATGAAGCAGCGGTTGTAAAGGTCGAGGAACATATCGCAGATGCACTGTCCGGGGGCGGCAAGGTTGTGACCGGTGGCCAGCGTCACGCGCTTGGTGGCACGTTCTTTGAGCCGACAATCATCACTGGCGTCACCAATGACATGAAGGTGACAACCGAGGAAACCTTTGGCCCGCTTGCGCCCTTGTTCAAGTTTGATACCGAGGAAGAAGTGATCGCGCGTGCCAATGATACCATTTTTGGTCTGGCCTCGTACTTCTATGCCCGCGATATCGGCCGCATCACCCGCGTTCAGGAGCAGCTTGAATACGGCATGGTCGGCGTGAACACCGGCTTGATTTCAACCGAGGTTGCGCCGTTTGGCGGGGTGAAGCAATCAGGACTTGGCCGCGAAGGATCGCATCACGGAATCGAGGACTATCTGGAAATGAAGTATATTTGCCTGTCGGTTTGAAACGGCTGGATGGATTGATCGGGAAAGGGGCGCGCGTTGCGCCCTTTTTCATTGCAACTACAAATTTCGCAAGCCATTGGCAATCGGCGCATTTTCCGTATTGCTATCCGATAGCAGCGCGCTGTTTTTGCCTAACATCGCGGCATCCTTCATGGTTTTCCCATCGCCCCGCTGCTGGGGCTACTTCACCGGAAGGAACACCAGAATGCTGCTCAGATCCAGAATCGCCGCGAGCCTCACCGCCGTTACCATTGCGCTTGGCTCCACCGCCCCTGCCGAGGCCTTGGGCCGCAATGAGCGGAATTTCCTGAAAGGCATTGCTGCCGCGCTGATCGTCGGAGCGATTGTCAATGAGGGGCGCAAATCACATGCGGCCCCCGCGCCACAACCGCTCTACCGTGAACCGGTTTACCGGCAACCGACTTACCGCGAACCCCAGCGCCAACAACCGACCTATCAACCGCAACGCAAGCCCGGCCGCATCATCGGTTCATCTGGCGGCAATGCCAGCCAATACGGTTCCGGCGTGAACAATACCACCGCCGCGCGAGTGTTCAACAGTTACAGTCAGATGGAGCGCTTCCGGATTCAACGCCAGCTTGCAGCTTTTGGCTATTATTCCGGCAGCATCGACGGTTCTTTCGGACCGCGCACCTATCAGGCAATTTATCAATTTGCATTGGCGGGAGGCAAGCAGGAGGCATTGTCCAACACCTCAGGCGCCTATCAGGTTTATGACGCGCTGCTGGGCTAAATCGTCAACAGGAACGCCCTGAAAGCAAATGGGGGCGGCCCGTTCAGGCCGCCCCCATCCGAATTCCGTTGCAGGCAGATTATGCCAGCGCGAGGTTCGTTGCCGATTCGCGGCCGTCACGACCGGTTTCGATGTCAAAGGTCACTGCCTGACCGTCATCCAACTGACGGATGCCAGCGCGTTCCAGCGCCGAGATGTGAACGAACACGTCGCGGTTGCCGCCAGCCGGCGCGATAAATCCAAAACCCTTGGTTGCGTTAAACCATTTCACGGTGCCATTGGCCATCGTGAGATCTCCTTCATGTTTCGCTGCCCACGTTTTGCGGCAGCCCGGCTCTGTCAGATCAAGATCGAAAATACTGAAGCCGTGTGGAAACAGAAGGTCGAAAAAGAAAGCGTCGCAGGGGCTACATAAGCGTATTCCGGCAAAATAGCAAGGGATCCGGCAAATCGGTTGCGACATTTCGCCCAAGGCTTTAGCCTTCGCCAAAACAGCAAAGCAACTGACAGGTGCCCAATGTTTGACCGTATCCTCAGCTTCTTTTCCGCAGGCCACGGTTATCGCACCCCCTTGCCTGCGGCGGACGCCCAGCATGTGCTCGGGGCGCTGCTGGTGCGCGCGGCGCAGGCGGACAAGGCCTATCTGTTTCAGGAGGTGGAGCGGATCGACCGCATCCTCGCCAGACGTTTTGACCTGAACCCGCTGGAAGCCGCCAAAATGCGCGCGCAATGCGAACGGTTGAACGATGAAATGCCGGACACGGAAGAGCTTCTGACCAAACTCCATGACGCAATTGACGTGTCGGAACGCGAAGCCAGCCTGCGCGCGCTATGGCAGGTGGTGTTTGCCGATGGGCAGGAACATGAAACCGAGGATGCGTTCCTGACCCTTGCGCAGCAAACTCTTGGCGTCGATCCCGAAACCTGCGCCCGAATCCGCGAAGCTGTGTTGCAAGACCTCAAGACCGATTGAAAACAATGCGCCTCACGCTGAAATTTGTTCAACCGGCGGGTGATCGGCCCTTCCCCGCCTACCGCATTGGCCGTTTTCGGCGGTATGCCGCAGGCACATTCGGCGGCGGCGAAGCATCGCTTGCCTTCGCCGACCGCAATCCCCTCATTATCCGCGGACGGGGCGCAGACCCTGCGCGATAAAAGCAAAGGGGCAGCCATGCATGAGATCATCGAACCGCTTATCCACAAAGCCTCTGTTTCCGGCCTTTGCGTGCAGATCCGCAAAACAGGCCTGTCCATCGGTGATGTGGCGGAGTTGGGTTTGGCCGATGATGGCCGTATCGCCGTTTATGCCCGCATCGTGAAGCGCGGGTTTCTGTTGCGTCGCCCGGTTCGGGCGCTGGTGGGGTATCTGGGGCATCAGGCCAGCCAGATTCTGACCCCAGCTTTGCGCCGGGGTGCACCTTTGCGCGTCCGCGTTGTCAGCCTGACCCCGGAGCATCTCGCACCCGGAGGCAAGGCTGAAATGTCGGTCTCGGTCTGGGGGGCAAGGCCGATGCCGTTTCGCGTGAACGCAGACCCGGCCTGATGATTGGTCGCAGCCCCAGGGTATTCCGGTGCAGGAAAGGCCCGATAACGTGGAATATTCGCTGATTGCGATAAATCTTCCAAGGAATAGTCTTTGGCACCCGTCTGACCTATCGTGATGCTTATGGAAACGCCTGATGAACCGCTTGCCCTAGCCGCCGCTTCCGGTGACCGGACGGCTTTTGCCCAGCTTCTGGCGCGGCATTATGACCGGGTTTTCGGGTTGTGCTGGCGGCTGACTGGATCGAAACACGATGCGGAGGATCTGGCGCAGGACATTTGCGCGGCACTTCCGACAAAGTTGCAGGGCTTTCGCGGTGAAGCAAGGTTCTCGACCTGGCTTTACCGCGTCACCATCAACGCCGCCCATGATCGCCGCCGCCGCGCTGCAAGCCATGCCCGTGCTGCCATCGGTTGGGGCGATTGGGAGGTGAACCGGCAGGCGGAAATCTCAGAGGCGACAGCGGCGCAGGATTGGTTGACCACCGCGATGAACCGCCTGCCGCCGGAACTGCGCGATACCGTTGCCCTGACCTTGGGCGAAGGCCTGACCCAAGCCGAAGCCGCCGCCGTGCTTGGCCTGTCGGAAGGAACGATTGCCTGGCGCATGGCGGAGGTCAAGAAACACCTGCGCGCGCAAGTGGCCGAGGAGGCCCGGATATGACCGATGAATTCGACCACCTGCGCGATGCCCTGCGCAAAGCCCCCGCCCCGCAACCGGAGGCAAAAGCAGCAGCCATGCGCGCCGCGATGGAAAATTTTGACCGCGCCCACCAAGGAACCCGCGCCGCACCGCGTCCTATTCAAGACCGCCAGCCAAAGGCGGGTTTCTTGAAAGGAGTCTCCACCATGTTTTCCAAGCTGGGTTCCCGCCCGTTTCTTGCCGCAACCACCTCGGCCGCTGCCATCTGTCTTGGCCTGATTGTGTTCGTCCCGTACGGGGCGCAAAAGCCTGTCGCGCCGCCGCTGCCTGCCACGCCGGAACAAACAGTCAAGGGCCGTGCCTCCGTACCTGCGAAACCGGCGCAGTTGGCGGAGGAAAGCGCACCAAAGCCGCCTGCGCCGTCTTTTGCACCCGAATTGGCGCAAACTGCCCCGTCCTCCGTACCGGTTGAGGTCCAACCGGCGCCACCGCCTGCGGCACATGAGCAGACAGCGGATGCCGTCATGCCCCCCGTTGCCAACTTGGGCGTTATCGCCGAAAGCGACGAGGTGGCCGGCGCCCCCCTTCCCGCGCCAAGCTATGCCCCGACCGGCGCGCCGGAGTTGGCTCGGCGCAAAGTCAGTACGACCAATTCAACCGCGCCGATGAATGATATTGCCAGCGTGATCGGTACGGTTGAACGCGCAGAAGTGGCCCCCGATACCGAGGCATTCCCCCATGCCGAGGCGAACCCGATCAAGGTCGCGACCGAGGAGCCGGTCTCGACCTTCTCGATTGATGTCGATACGGCCAGCTATGCCGTCGTCCGTTCCTCTCTGATGCGGGGGCAAATGCCGCCCGTTGATGCGGTGCGGGTGGAGGAGATGATCAATTATTTTCCCTATGACTACCCCGGTCCCGCTGCGGGTGAGGCCCCGTTCAAGACCACGGTGACGGTGATGGGCACGCCTTGGAAGGCCGGCACGCGCCTGGTTCGGATCGGGGTGCAAGGCCGCCTGCCCGCCGTGGCAGATCGCCCGCCGCTCAACCTTGTGTTCCTGATCGACACCTCCGGATCGATGAACGAGGACAACAAACTGCCGCTGCTGAAACAATCGCTGCGCCTGCTGCTGCCGCAGCTTCGCCCCGAAGATGAGGTCGCCATCGTCACCTATGCCGGTTCGGCTGGCGAGGTGTTGCCACCGACCCGTGCCAAAAATGCAGCTCTTATCCTTGATGCGCTGGACCGGTTGCAGGCCGGCGGCTCCACCGCCGGGGCCGAAGGGTTGGAACTCGCCTACCGTGTCGCCGAAAAAATGACCGCGAAGGGAGAGGTTTCGCGGGTGTTGCTGGCGACGGACGGCGATTTCAACGTCGGCATTTCAGACCCCGAAGGGCTGGAGAAATATGTCGAGAAGAAGCGCAAGAGCGGGACATATCTGTCCGTTCTCGGCTTTGGGCGCGGTAATCTGGATGATGCGACGATGCAGGCGCTGGCGCAGTCCGGCAATGGCATTGCCTCTTATATCGACACGCTGCAAGAGGCGCGTAAAGTGCTGGTGGATCAACTGTCCGGCGCGTTGTTCCCGATTGCGGATGACGTAAAAATCCAGGTGGAATGGAACCCGGCAGAGGTCGCGGAATACCGCTTGATCGGCTATGAAACGCGCGCTTTGGCGCGGGAGGATTTCAACAATGACAAGGTGGATGCCGGCGAAATCGGTGCGGGCACGTCTGTCACAGCGTTATATGAAATCACCGCCCCCGGCAGCCCTGCCATCGCCAATGATGCCTTACGCTACAAGGAGCCACCGACGGGTGCGGAGAACGGCGAGTTGGGCTTTTTGCGCCTGCGGTACAAAGCACCCGGCGAAACCAAATCGCATCTGGTGGAAACCGCAATCCCGGCACCATCAGAGGCGGTGGATATGCCCGCGCCCAGCGCCGACGACAGGTTCGCCGCCTCCATTGCCGGTTTCGGCCAGTTGTTGACCGGTGGGAAATATCTGGGCGATTGGGGTTGGGATGATGCCATCGCCCTTGCGCTGGAAGGACGCGGCCCGGATGAATTCGGCTACCGGGCAGAGGCGATCAACCTGATGCGATTGGCAAAATCACTGTCGGGTCAGTAAAACTGAACCAGAAACCGCTGGCTGATTATTCGCAAATGAATCGTGGCCCTTTTTGAACCAGAGACCCGCCGGTTCGGCCCCGGCGGGTTTTCTGCTTGGTTCAATTCGCCGGAACCGTATCGAGATCGAATTGCAGCATCATCGGTCCCGACCCGGTATCCTCCGCCTCATCCACCAAGGCGGTCGCACCGCGTGTGGTGGTCCCAAATCCTGCCTCGAACAACGCCGCGTCAAAGCCTGTGCGGGTCGGCTGCACCCCCGCCGCGCGGGTCATCTCCACCGCGTCCTGTTCCAGAAAACCCAAATCCTCCACCTCGGTTTGCGGTTTGGCGGGGGTCATCACCACCACCAAGCGGTCGCGGCCAAAATTGCCATCGGTAACGCGCAGCAACCCCTTTTTCAACCGATCCCCCGGCAGCACACGGCCCTTGAACATATGACTGATCGAATAATCGGCACCGACATAGAGCACGTTGATATCAATCGGGAAATCATTATCATTCACCGCTTCGATATGCACCTGATCATCCGGGATCAACCGTGGCACGGGCGTTGCGGGCAAGTCGCGCAGGGTTGCATCGTCTTTGCTGCGCGTCAGCAGCTCAACCTCCACCTTCAAGCC
>NZ_JAKDLJ010000293.1 GCF_030452865.1 Pseudorhodobacter sp. | reverse complement strand
GAACGATGCCTTCCTTGGACGTGACCGCGGACCGCAGCAGCATATGGCTGGTACACTCGCCGTCCTTCCACATGCTTTGTTCCATATAGATGAAACGCTGATCCCAACCGATGCAACGGCTCACCATCTCCACCCGGTCAAACATCCTGACCCGGCGACGATAGCGCGTGCTGTTGCCGGCAACCGTCATGCCCCAGCGATTGCGCTTGAGTACGCCATGCAACCCTGTGCGCTGACCCAACGGGAGGCGACCGAGATCATAGAGTGTCAGCGTGCGGCCATTGTTCAGCTCCCACCACGGGTCGATATCTTGCGGCCAGCAGCGGTGATGGCTGATATGGGCACCAAGGATCGGCAGGGCGGGGGAATTCCGGAATTTCCACAACTCCTTGAACATGCGCAGATAGGGATACATCGGTCAGGCTCCTTTTGCCGGTGGGATGCAGCAGGCCTGCGGTCACGTCAAGCGGAACGCTGCGGAAACGGTTGTACTTTGGGGGCGCGCGCAGTAGCTATCTACCATCCCTAGTGGCCGGAGCCTCTGAATGACCTCTTTGTTCCAAATCCTGATGCTTTTGCTGCAAATTGCCCAATTCATCATCTTCGCCCATATCATCATGAGCTGGCTGATCAATTTTCAGGTCTTGAACCTGCGACAACCGCTGGTCTCGCAACTCTGGTACGGGCTGAATCGCACGTTGGAGCCGATCTACAGCCGGGTTCGCGCATTTTTGCCGCAAGGGCTCGGGCTTGATTTAGCGCCGCTGGTTGTGCTGCTCGTGGTTTACGGCTTGCGCATCATCCTGACCAACAACGCCGCCGCGTTTTACTGATCCGCAATGCCCGCACCCGCCGATCTTCTGTCTTCCGTCTTCGGCTTTTCCGAGTTTCGTCCCGGTCAGGCCGAAATTGTGGATGCCGTTCTCGCGGGGCAGAACACTTTGGCGATCATGCCGACGGGTGGCGGCAAATCGTTGTGTTTCCAACTTCCTGCACTATGCCGCGAAGGCGTAACGGTCGTCGTCTCGCCGTTGATTGCCCTGATGCGCGATCAGGTCCGCGCCTTGCGGGCGGCAGGGGTGGAGGCGGGCGCGCTGACCTCCGGTAACACCGAGGAAGAAACCGAAGCGGTGTTTGCAGCACTGGACGCGGGCCGCCTGAAACTCCTGTATCTCGCGCCGGAACGGCTCGCCTCGGGTGCTGCGGTGCAGATGCTGCGCCGGGTCGGTGTTTCTGCAATCGCGGTGGATGAGGCGCATTGCGTCTCACAATGGGGCCATGATTTCCGCCCCGACTACTTGCGCATCGGTGAATTGCGCCGCACGCTGGATGTCCCCTTGGCCGCCTTCACCGCTACCGCCGATGAAGAAACCCGCGCCGAAATTGTGGAACGGTTGTTCGACGGCAAATCTCCGTCAACCTTCTTGCGCGGCTTTGATCGCCCGAATATTCACCTCGCCTTTGCGGTCAAGGACAACCCGCGCAAACAGATCCTCGCCTTCGCCGCCGCGCGCAAAGGCCAATCCGGCATTGTCTATTGCGGCACGCGGGCGAAAACCGAAACATTGGCGCAGGGCTTGCGCGAGGCGGGCCACCCCGCCACCGCCTATCACGGCGGTATGGACGCCGAAGATCGCCGCGCCACCGAGGCGCGCTTCCAGCGTGAGGATGGGCTGATCGTTGTCGCGACCGTGGCCTTCGGGATGGGTATCGACAAGCCCGACATCCGTTGGGTCGCCCATGCCGACCTGCCCAAAAGCATCGAAAGCTATTATCAGGAAATCGGCCGTTCGGGGCGGGACTCTGCCCCCGCCGAAACTCTTACGCTTTATGGCCCTGATGATATCCGCCTGCGCCGGTCCCAGATCGACGAAGGCTTGGCCCCGCCAGAACGCAAAGATGCAGACCACGCGCGGCTCAACGCACTTCTGGGATTGGCCGAAGCGACCGGCTGTCGTCGTAAGGTGCTGCTCGGCTATTTCGGCGAAACCTCCAGCGATTGCGGGAATTGCGACCTGTGTGACCGCCCAGCGTTGGTGTTTGACGCCACTGAATCCGTGCGCAAGGCGCTTTCCGCAATCCTTCGCACCGGCGAATCCTTCGGCGCGGGGCATCTGATTGACATTCTGACCGGCAATGCCACCGAAAAGGTGCGCCAGCGGGGCCATGATGCGTTGCCCACTTTCGCGGTTGGCAAAGACCTGTCGAAACCCGCCTGGGGCGCTGTGTTTCGACAGATGATGGGCCGCGACCTTGTGCGCCCCGATACCGAACGCCATGGCGCGCTGCGCATGACCGACGCCGCGCGCCCCATTCTGCGCGGCGAGGAAAGCATCACCCTGCGCAAGGACACCATTGACGGCGCAACCTCGCGCCCCGCCGTCAAAACCCTGGTCGCGGATGAAGACGCACCGCTGCTCTCGGCGTTGAAAGCGAAACGTCGCGCCCTGGCCGAGGCGGCCCGCGTCCCCGCCTATGTGGTTTTCCCCGACCGCACCCTGATCGAAATGGCTGAAAAACGCCCCAGCGATCTTGATGGGATGGCGCGGATCAACGGCGTCGGCGCGAAAAAACTCGAAAGCTATGGCTCGGCCTTTCTCGCGGTGATCACCGGGGCTGAAGCCGGCCCGCTGCAACCGCAGCGAATGCGCCTTGCGGGCCGCAACGCCGGTGCGATCTTTGACCGATTGGCAGAAGTGCAGGTGCAACTGCAACGCGGCCCGAATGGCATCGACAAGCCAATGTCCTGCACGCAAACCACCCTGCGCCATATCGCCGAAAAACGCCCCGCATCACTGGCCGAGATTGACCGCATCCCCGGTATGGGTGGCCCGAAAACCGACAGGTTCGGTGCGGCGTTCCTCGCCGTCATTGCGGGGGAATAGCCCAGTGTCGACCCCCGCCAAAACCTTGGATTGTCCCGCATGCTGACCGTAATCTCCCCCGCCAAGCGCCTAGATGACGCCGCAACCCTGCCCAATGGGTTCTCTGCGACACAGCCGATTTTTGGCGATGATGCGGCGACGCTGGCCGCTGTGGCGCGGAAACTCTCCGCCAGCAAATTGCGTAAGCTGATGGATATTTCCGAACCGCTCGCCAAGCTGAATGTCAGCCGTTTTGCCACGTTCGACGCTGCGGAAACCAAACCCGCCGCGCTGTTTTTCGCAGGCGATACCTATGCCGGGCTAGAGGCGAAGACGCTTGATCCCGACGCGCTGGCCTGGGCGCAAACCCATCTGCGCATCCTTTCGGGCCTTTACGGATTGCTGCGCCCGCTGGATGAGATCAAAGCCTACCGGCTTGAGATGGGAAGCAAGTTGAAAAACCGCCGAGGGCCAGACCTTTACGCCTATTGGCGCCGCCAAATTGCGCCGGCCCTGAACGAGATCGCCGGTGATACCAGCGCCCGCGCTTTGATCAACTGCGCGTCCATCGAGTATTTTGGTGCGGTGGATACATCAAAGCTGGCCGTTCCCGTCATCACCCCGACCTTCCTCGAAGAAAAGAACGGTGAGGCCAAAATCATCAGCTTCTTCGCCAAAAAGGCCCGCGGTGCCATGGCTCGCTTCATCGCGGAAAACCATCTGATCAACCCTGAAAGCCTGAAAGATTTTCGCAGTGGCGGCTATGTCTTTCAACCCGCCCGCTCCACCCCGGAAAACCCGGTTTTCATGCGTCCAGCCCCGAACGCGCCGTGATGTCCGCCTGATTTCATCTTGGAAAAAATACCTTCGGGGGTTCACTTTGCCACTTGCAAAGTGATTTGGGGGCAGAAGGCCCCCGCCGCGTCAGCGTAGCCGCACCTGCACCCGTGCTGATTGACCCTTGCCGTCGATCACTGACAGCACCACAAACCCCGGTCCCGGCAGGCGCACTACCGCGTCCCGCCCGCGCTGTGCTACCGCGACCGGGCGCCCATCGGCAAGCCAGGTAAACGGGCCGACCCCGCCGCGCACCCGCAGCAGCAAACCCTCCGGCATCAACTCCACCTCCGCCCCGTCGGGGGGGAAGGCAACTGCGGGCGGATCAACCACCTGAAACGCGGCCTGGCGTGACCGGAACTGGCGCAAAGGTTGCGGCAAGGCGGCATTCGCCACCATCAAGGTTGCAGGTGGCGGCGGTGCCAGAGGCGCCAGCTTGCGGGTCAGCCGCCCGAAAGCCTGAAACAGGATCGGTGCGGCCAGTTCACCGCCAAAGGCCCCCGGAACCGGGGTGCCGTCGGCGCGACCCATCCAGACGCCAATCACATGCGCACCGTCAAAGCCGATCGCCCAGGCATCGCGGTTGCCATAGCTGGTCCCGGTCTTATAGGCCAATCCATTGATCGGTGCGCCCAACGGCGGCGCGAGCCCGGACAGGATATCCGCGACCTGCCACGCCGAAACCGCAGACAACACCCGCTCCCCCGGCTTCACTTCTCCCGTCACATGCAGCGGCAATACCACGCCACCGCGCGCGATCGCGGCGTAAAGCTGCACCAGATCTTCCAGCGTTACGCCCAAACCACCCAGCGCAATCGCAAGGCCCGGCTGACCCCCCGGTATTTTCGCCTCCACCCCGGCCCGGCGCATAGCCGCCAGCAGTTTCGCCGGGCCAAGCGCGTTGGTCAGTGCCACCACCGGCAGATTGAGCGAAAGCTGCAATGCCTCGCGCACCCGGATCATGCCGCGAAACATCTTGTCGAAATTCTGCGGCGCATAGCCGTTGAAATCCATC
>NZ_JAKDLJ010000021.1 GCF_030452865.1 Pseudorhodobacter sp. | reverse complement strand
CTGCCGCAGGCTTTCGGTATAGGTCGCAAGCCAGCTTAACGCATGGGCGGCGAACTGGCTTTCTTCCATTGCGGCGGCCGAAATCTTGCCGTCCGAGGCCACCATAGCGCGCAGGTTTTCGCGCCCCTGCACGAACAATGCCTCCACTTCAGGCAATGCCGCCTCGGTCAGCGCAAGCAGATCGCTGAGGATTGCGCCGTCGCTCTGGGGGAATGGATGTCCGTCATGGGCCATGGGGCGCTCCGTCTTATTGGTCGTTTCTGCACTTGCGAAAGGAATAGGATGTTTGCAGATGCAGCGCAACAAGGTTTCAATATTGCGATGAAGGGCGACTGAATCTGTCGCAACCAAAACCGTGGTGCGGTGCGGTTATCGGTGAGGTATAGCATCACCATTCAGCGTTGGCATGGGATTTGGGCGATGGAATTGGTGATGGCCGGGCTTTCGGCCCAGGCGTTCTGGGCGGCGATGTTTGTCACGCTGTTTGCTGGGTTCGTCAAAGGCGCTATCGGTTTTGCATTGCCGATGATCATGATTTCGGTGTTCTCGTCCTTCCTGCCACCGGAGGTCGCCTTGGCGGGCCTGATGTTGCCGACCACCATCGCCAATCTGGGGCAGGCTTTTCGTGATGGGCCGCGCCCGGTTCTGGCGGTGATCCGAAAGTTCTGGCGCTTCATTGTCGCGACTTTGATCTTCATCGCCATTTCCGCCCAATTCGTGCGGGAGATACCGCAGGATGTGTTCCTAGTGCTGCTGGGGATTCCGATCACCATCTATGCGCTCCTGCAACTGCTGGGCCGGTCATTGGCGATCAAGCTGGAGCATCAAAGCCGCGCCGAATGGGGACTTGGGGTGATCGCCGGGCTTTATGGCGGGATGTCGGGCGTCTGGGGGCCGCCATTGATCGTTTACCTGATGTCGATCGGGACGCTGAAATCCGAAATGATGCGCACGCAAGGCGTGATCTATCTGATCGGGTCCATCATGCTGCTGGCAGCGCATCTGAAATCGGGTGTGTTGACCGGTCCGAATGCCGGGTTTTCGGCGGCATTGGTTATCCCCACCCTCATCGGTATGGTCATCGGATATTACGTCGGCGACAAACTGGATCAGGTGCGCTTTCGCTGGTGGACGCAGGTGCTGTTGGTGCTGACGGGGTTGAACCTTGTCCGGCGGGCAGTCGGGTTCTGATTGGTCAACAAGCTGAAAGCAGGGGGCAGCGGCCCCCTGATTGATCGTTCACCCGATTGCAGCGGCTTTCACGTCGGCATCAATATGGGCGATATACTGCCCGAAGTTATCGGCAAACATCTGCACGAGTTTCGTCGCTTGCGCGTCGTAGGCATCACCTTTCGCCCAAGTCCGGCGCGGGTCAAGCAGCAGATCGTCGACGCCCGGAACCGATACCGGAACATCAAAGCCGAAGTTCGGATCCTTGCGGAACTCACCCGTGGCCAGTGATCCGTTCAACGCGGCGGTCAAGAGCGCCCGCGTTGCCCGGATCGGCATGCGCTTGCCGGTGCCAAAAGCGCCTCCGGTCCAGCCGGTATTCACCAACCAGCAGGCAGCTCCCGTCTTGGCGATGTGTTGTTGCAGCAGCTTGCCGTAAACTTCCGGCCTGCGTGGCATGAATGGCGCACCAAAACAGGTGGAGAATGTCGGCGTCGGCTCCACCACCCCGCGTTCCGTCCCCGGTGTCTTTGAGGTAAAGCCGGACAGGAAATGGTACATCGCCTGCGCGGGGGAAAGCCGCGCAATCGGTGGCAGAACGCCGTAAGCATCACAGGTCAACAGGATCACATTTTTCGGCCTGCCGCCCATCCCGGTTTTCGACGCATTGGAGATATAATCGAGCGGATAGGCGCAGCGCATGTTCTCCGTCAGGCTCGAATCCCTGAAATCCAGTTCCAGCGTTTCGGGGTCAAACACCATGTTTTCAATCACTGTGCCGAATTTATGCGTGGTGGCATAGATTTCAGGTTCTGCTTCGGCGCTCAGATTGATGGTCTTGGCATAGCAACCACCTTCAAAGTTGAAGATGCCCTCGTCCGACCAGCCATGTTCATCATCCCCGATCAGGATGCGCGACGGGTCCGCCGAAAGCGTGGTTTTCCCAGTGCCGGACAGCCCAAAGAACACCGCGGTATCATTCGGATTGCCAACGGCGTGGTTGGCAGAGCAATGCATCGGCATAATGCCTTTGTCGGGCAGAATGTAGTTCAACAGGGTGAAGACGGATTTCTTGTTCTCACCGGCATAAGCGGTGTTTGCGATCAAAATCTCTTTGCTGTCGAAATTCAGCGCGATCACGGTGTCGGAGCGGCAATCATGCCGTTTCGGATCGGCCTTGAAACTGGGGCAGTTGATGATCGTCCATTCCGGCACGAAACTGTCAAGTTCGGTACTGTCGGGGCGGCGCAGCATGTGGCGGATGAAAAGTCCGTGCCAGGCCATTTCGGCGATGACGCGAACATCCAGCCGGTGATCCGGATCAGCACCCGCAAACAAGTCCTGCACGAAGTAATCGCGCCCCTTCATGTGCTTCAGCATATCGGCCCGCAATGCGTCAAAGCCTTTCACGGACATTGGTGTATTGTTTTCCCACCAGATCGTGTTTTCGACCGAAGGCGTGCGCACCACATGCTTGTCCTTGGGGGAGCGGCCGGTAAACTGCCCGGTGGAGACAAGGAATGCCCCGCCCAAGCCCAGCTTTCCTTCGCCGCGCGAAATGGCGGCTTCGATCAAAGCAGGTTCAAGCTGGTTGTAATGGACCCCACCCAGCCCTTTGATGCCTTGCTTTTCAAGCGTCTGATTTGGGTTTACACGTCCGCTGTTCATCTGATGCAAGCTCCCGATGCCGATGATACGACAAGTATTGGGTTCAGTTTCGGCGCGTCAAAGCCCCGGTCGCCCCCGGAGCCGAGACCGACACCCGCGCTATAACACGCAGCTTTCAACTTGGAACAGGACGCATTGGCACAGTTAGCGCAACCAAGTCAGAGTTAGCGCAATCAAATCATCAACTGCGGCATATTAGTCATTCCTTTGCATTTTTGTCGTTCCATGAAGGGGTCTTGACGGGTGATTCGTAGTTAGCAGTTGATTCTTTGTGGCGAAAAAGTGAAAATGGAAAAAAATAAATGAGCAGTATAGGGAAACTACCCATGTCAAGGATCGCCCTTGTGGACGACGACAGAAATATTCTGACGTCGGTTTCGATGACTCTGGAGGCAGAGGGTTTCGAAGTTGAAACTTTTAACGATGGTCAATCGGCACTGGATGCCTTCAATCGGCGTTTGCCCGATATGGCGGTGCTGGACATCAAGATGCCCCGCATGGACGGCATGGACCTGCTGCAACGCTTGCGGCAGAAAACCACCATGCCGGTGATTTTCCTGACCTCCAAGGATGATGAGATTGATGAGGTTCTTGGTCTGCGGATGGGCGCCGATGACTATGTGAAAAAGCCGTTTTCGCAGCGGCTTCTGGTGGAGCGCATCCGTGCTTTGCTGCGTCGGCAGGAAGCGATTGCCACCGATGAAGTGGCGATTACCGAAGAAACCAAGGTGATGGAGCGTGGCAATCTGCGGATGGACCCGCTGCGTCATGCGGTTGCCTGGAAAGGGAACGATGTTTCGCTGACGGTGACGGAGTTTCTGTTGCTTCAGGCGCTTGCGCAGCGGCCCGGTTTCGTGAAAAGCCGCGACCAGTTGATGGATGTGGCCTATGATGATCAGGTATACGTCGATGACCGTACAATCGACAGCCATATCAAGCGTTTGCGCAAGAAAATGCGCACTGCCGACAATGAATTCTCGGCGATCGAGACGCTTTATGGCATCGGCTACCGTTATAATGAGGAGTGACGGTCGCGATGACTGCCGTTTCGCAAAGCGCACCTTCGCGTCCGCGTAAAGCCAAATCCAGCCGGGGCGGCGATGTGCTGCTCGGCGAAGATTGGACCGCACCCGAAGATCTGGTTGAGCCGGAGCTTCGGGGCCGTCGTGGCAGGCGGGGCATTGTTGCGCTCAACCGGTCCCCGCTTGCGCGCAAAATCATCATTTTCAACATGATGGCCTTGGTGATTCTGGTCGCGGGCGTGTTGTTCATGAACCCGTTTCGCGACAGTCTGGTGTTGCAGCGTGAACAAGGTCTGGTGACTGAGGCGCAACTCGCCGCCGATGTGTTTGAGGCACAATTGCCCGGTGTGACAGCGGTTTCGCTGAATGATCCGACGGGCGTTGATGTCGCCAAGCTGTTGCAAAACATGAATATCGGTCCGGGGGTTGATGCTTTTGTCTTCGACCGGGATGGTCGGGTTATCGGCACCGCTGAAGGCAAGGCGCGGGAATTCTTACCCGGCAGCACCAAAACCCAATCCACCCTGATTACTGATTTTCTAAACGGGATTTGGGAAGCGGTTTCTAGCGTGCTGTCTGGTCCGGAAAGCGACCAAGGCAAAGTCAGCTCCGAAAGTCTGGCGCGCAACGGGTTTGCAGCGGCGCTCGCCGGGCAGACCAGTTCCAATATGGCGAAAGACTCCTCCGGTGGCACGCTCTTTTCCGTTGCTACCCCGATCTGGAGCGCGGGTGAGGTGCTTGGCGTCGTGGCGCTGACTTCGGCTGAAGGTGAGATTGATGCGCTGGTCCGGCACGAGCGCGAGCAGGTCTTGCAGATGTTTGTCATCGCCCTTCTGGTTTCTATCGGGTTGAGCCTTGTTCTGGCCTCGACCATTGCCAACCCACTTTCGGATCTTGCCGCAGCGGCGGAATTGGGCCGTGATCGCGATGCGCGGAAAATGGCACCAAGCCGCGTGCGCATCCCCGATCTGGCGGCGCGTCCGGATGAAATCGGGCGGCTTTCGGTCGCGATGCGCGGCATGGTGGCAGCGCTTTACGACCGGATTGATGCGAACGAACAATTTGCCGCCGATGTCAGTCACGAGATCAAGAATCCGCTTGCCAGCCTGCGCTCGGCCGTCGGCACGCTGCGGGTGGCAAAGCGCGACGATCAAAGGGAAAAGCTGCTGGAAGTGATCGAACATGATGTGCGGCGGCTTGACCGTCTGGTCAGCGACATCTCCAATGCATCACGGCTGGATAGTGAATTGGTCAAGGAAGAAGAAGAAGAATTCAACCTGATCAAGACGCTTGGCAACCTGTCGGAATATCTGGGCGAACAAGCGAAACAAAAAGGCGTCGATTTCATCATTGATCTGCCTGCGGAACCCATTGTCATTCGGGGGCTGGAGGCGCGGTTGGCGCAGGTCTTCGTCAACCTGATCACCAACGCTGCGTCCTTCTGCGAGGATGGTGATGCGGTGCGTGTCTGGGCCAGGCGACGCGAAAACCGCGTGCTGGTGGTAGTCGAAGATACTGGTCCCGGTATCCCGGAACAGGCGCTGACCAAAGTGTTCAAGCGCTTTTACTCGGAACGCCCGGTGGCGCAATTCGGCGACCATTCCGGGCTCGGCCTCGCGATCTCCAAACAGATCGTGGAGGCCCATGGCGGCGTGATCTGGGCCGAGAACATCCGCCCAACCTCCGCCGATGCTACATCTGAACCCTTGGGCGCGCGGTTTGTGGTCGGTTTGCCGGTGTAAACGTGCCCGCTGCGCCCGACAGCCAGACGATTCATGCCTCATGTGTCGCAGTCGATGGCCGGGCGGTGATTATTATTGGTGCATCGGGGGCGGGAAAGTCAACCTTGGCGTTGCACCTCATGGCGCTCGGCGCAGCGCTTGTCGCTGACGACCAGACCGTTCTGACCAAGCAGGGAGGAGAGATTGTCGCGAGCAGTCCGCCGCGCCTTGCAGGCTTGATCGAAGCGCGGGGCGTCGGCGTGTTGCGGGCCGCGTCCGTGACCGGTGTGCCGGTCGCCCTCATCGTTGACCTTGATCAGACGGAACCTGCAAGGTTGCCGCCAAAACACCACAGAAAGGTGATGGGGGTGCCAATAGACCTTGTATTCGCCGTACCTTACGGCCATTTTCCCTTTGCAATTCTGCAATACCTGCGGTCAGGTCGGCAAGATGACGGAACAGAATGACCCATGACGTGAGCATTTCAGGGCACCGGATCGTGCTTGTCACTGGCCCATCCGGGGCGGGGCGCAGCACAGCGATCAACGCGCTGGAGGATATGGGCTATGAGGTGATTGACAATCTACCGCTGAGCCTTGTGCCGCGTTTGATTGATGGCGAAAGCCTTGGTCGCCCCATTGCGCTTGGGCTGGATGTCCGAAACCGCGATTTCAACGCGACCGCGCTGATTGAGTTGATCGACAGGTTGACGATCAACCCGCGTGTGGCGTTGAGTGTGATCTATCTCGATTGCGCGCAGGATGAGCTGATCAAGCGCTATGCACAAACCCGGCGCCGCCATCCGCTGGCACCCGATGGAACGCCACTGATCGGCATCTCGCGCGAGGTGGACCTGCTGGCGCCGATCCGGGTTCGCGCCGATCATCTGATTGAAACGACGGAAATGTCGCCACATGACCTGCGGGCAGAACTGGCGCTTTGGTTTGATCGCAGTCAAGTGCCGGGTTTGGCAGTTTCGATCCAGTCGTTTTCCTACAAGCGCGGCGTTCCGCGCGGCGTCGATATGGTTTTTGACTGTCGTTTCCTGCGCAACCCGCATTGGGTGCCGGAACTGCGCGCGCTCGATGGGCGCAATCCACTCGTCGTCGACTATATTGCTGGCGACCCCCGCTTTGCGGACTTCGTCGCGAAGGTCAATGATCTGGTGCTTTTTCTGCTACCCGCGCAGTTGGATGAGGGCAAGTCGCATCTTGCCATCGGGTTTGGTTGTACTGGCGGGCAACACAGATCGGTTGCCGTTGCGGAACTCTTGGCGACAAACCTTGCGGAGGCGGGTTGGCCAGTGGCAAAACGCCATAGGGAACTGGAACGTGGCGCGGCAGGTAAAGCCGCAAATGGGACGGGATGATCGAACGGTGATCGGGGTTGTGATCGTAGCCCATGGCGGGCTCGCTCGTGAATATCTGTCGGCGGTGGAGCATGTCGTCGGACATCAGGACAAAATGATCGCTGTGGCGATTGAAGAAAATCATGACCGTGACGCAAAGCAGGCGGAAATTTGTACCGCCGCCAATTTGGTGGATAGCGGGGCAGGCGTGGTTGTTGTGACGGATCTGTTTGGTGCGTCGCCCTCCAACCTGTCGCTGTTGGCTGGCGTCGGGCGTAATCGCCGCATCATATACGGAGCGAATCTGCCGATGCTGATCAAACTGGCCAAATCGCGCTATCTGCCGGTGCCGGATGCCGTCACACTCGCTCTGGATGCAGGGCGCAAATACATCAACAGCCTGGATCTTGGCGCAGGAGGAGGCCCAGCGTGAGCGAACGGACCCTCAAAATCATAAATCAAAAGGGGCTGCATGCCCGCGCTTCTGCGAAACTGGTGGAGGTTGTTGAAAGTTTCGACGCCAGCGCCGAAGTCAGCAAGGACGGGATGAGCGTTTCTGGTGATTCGATCATGGGCCTCTTGATGCTGGGGGCTGCGCGAGGCACCAGCATTACCGTCAAGACCACCGGTCCGGAGGCGGACGCTCTAATGGAAGCGCTGGACGCGTTGGTCCGCGATCTGTTTGGCGAGGGGTTTTAAGCAATGTGTCGGCTGCGTCAGCGCGTTGGCACCGGTGTTTCGCCACGATAGTCGTAGAACCCACGCTGGGTTTTACGGCCGAGCCAGCCCGCCTCGACATACTTTGTCAGCAAGGGACAGGGGCGGTATTTCGTGTCTGCCAAGCCTTCATGCAACACATTCATAATTGCAAGGCAGGTATCTAGGCCAATAAAATCTGCAAGTTCAAGTGGCCCCATCGGATGATTCGCCCCAAGTTTAAGGGATTCATCGATGGACTTGACGGAGCCGACGCCTTCGTAAAGCGTATAAACCGCCTCATTGATCATCGGCATCAGGATACGGTTGACGATAAATGCAGGAAAATCCTCGGCGCTGGCGGCAGTTTTCCCAAGTCGGTCGACGACGGCCAAAAGGGTTTCATAGGTTGGTCGGTCGGTCGCAATGCCGCGAATCAGTTCCACCAATTGCATCACCGGAACCGGGTTCATGAAGTGAAACCCCATGAATTTTTCTGGCCTGTCGGTGCGGCTGGCAAGGCGGGTGATTGAAATGGAGGAAGTGTTGGACGTCAGAATCGTTTCGGGCTTCAGATGCGGCAGCAGATCGTCGAAAATCGCTTGCTTGACGCTTTCGCGTTCGGTCGCCGCCTCAATGATCAGATCAGACGGGCCAATTTCGGCCAGAACCATCGTGGTCTTGATACGGGACATCGCCTCAGCCTTTTCTTCGGCGGTGATTTTGCCGCGACCGACCTGACGTTCGATGTTGCGGTCGATCAGGGCAACCGCCTTGTCGAGGCTTTCCCGGCTGATATCGGTCATTGTGACATCATAGCCAGCCAGTGCGAAAACATGGGCGATGCCATTCCCCATCTGGCCCGCACCCACGATTCCCACTGACTTGATTTCCATTGTTCAGCACTCCTGCATCCTAGCTTGGCGAACCATATGCCTGCGCCGGGGTAGGGTGCAAGGCCGGGAACCGATTTCGCGTGAATTACGGCAAAGTACGAGGAATTCGCGTCAAATTCGAGATTTAGCCATTTCGTAACGGCATGGCGGTACAGTCGATGTTGGGTGTTAAGAACTGGGTGGGTGCTATGGCTTTTGTCTATCAGGGCGATTTTTCGCTGGATTATCAACCGTGTCATTATGGCGCGTCGAAACTCGTATTCCGGGGGCCAAAACAGGCAATGCGCGTGCCGTATTGTGCCGCCATTGGTGGAACGGAAACGTATGGAAAATTCGTGCGCGAACCGTTTCCCATGCTGGTGGCGCAGCGCATCGGGCGACCCGTAGTCAATCTGGGCTGTGTAAATGCCGGGTTGGATGTTTTTCTGAATGATCCGGACGTGTTGGAACTCGCCTCCGGCGCGGAGTTAACGGTTGTGCAGGTGGTTGGTGCATCGAATCTCAACAATAGGTTCTTTTCCGTC
Organism: Pseudorhodobacter sp.; assembly: GCF_030452865.1. Classification (GTDB taxonomy): domain Bacteria; phylum Pseudomonadota; class Alphaproteobacteria; order Rhodobacterales; family Rhodobacteraceae; genus Pseudorhodobacter. The sequence goes on along the minus strand of NZ_JAKDLJ010000021.1, from coordinate 9,903 downwards.
CATCCCCGGCGCAATGACAGATTTCTAAGTGCGAGCTCATGGTTGCAAACGCTTTATCGCGATGTCGATTTTACGGATTTTCACTTCACACGGCATTTGCTGCAGACCTTGTATCAGGTCTCGCCCAGCCGGTTCGAAACCGTGGCGACGGAGTTGCGGGAAACCTGGGTGCGCCGGATGACCGACCTGTTGCGGGCGATCAAAGGGCCGACGCTGTTACTTTGGATGGCAGAAAATCCGCCGCCGGGCGAGGATTCGATGCTTGATCCTTATGCCAACCCGGTTCTGGTGGAAGCCGGGATGATTGCACAGGTTCGCCGCAGTGCCATGGCTTATCTGGAGGTTGTTACGAGCCGTGATGCTAAATGCGAAGGTATTGAAAACATGGCCGTTCCCGCGATGGAGCTGCGCGCAGCGGAGGAAGTACCCGGCCCAATGGCGCATCGCGAAACCGCTTTGGCAATTTCCGGCGCGATTTCGGAATTGATCGGACCACCATGAGTCCGGCGATGGGGTCGCCTTGGCACCCTATCCGCGCGTGTGCGAAAGGGCGCCCGTTTTCGGGGCGCCCTTTACTGACATTCAATTTGAATAGAACATTTCGCGTTAAACCTGCATCGCCCAAATCTGCCTGCAATCAAAGATTTCAAAGCAGTAGGTGATATTTTATGTCGCAACTCAACCGCGAAACGTATTACAGCTTTTCGATCAGTTCGGGAACGGCGGTGAACAGGTCCGCGACCAGCCCGTAATCGGCAACCTGAAAGATCGGCGCTTCTTCGTCCTTGTTGATCGCGACGATCACCTTGCTGTCCTTCATCCCGGCAAGGTGTTGGATTGCGCCAGAAATCCCGGCTGCGATGTACAGGTCAGGTGCCACGACCTTGCCGGTCTGACCTACCTGCCAGTCGTTCGGCGCATAGCCAGAATCGACCGCCGCGCGCGATGCGCCAACCGCCGCGCCGAGCTTGTCCGCCAGCTTCTCAATCAATGCGAAATCGTCCTCGGAGCCGACACCGCGCCCGCCCGAAACCACGATACCAGCACTGGTCAGTTCCGGCCGGTCCGAGGTGGCACCCTTATCCTCCACCCAGGACGACAGCGCCGGGTCCGCCGCTGCACCAATGTTTTCCACCGGGGCAGAGCCACCCATTTCCGCCGCTTCAAAGCTGGCGGTGCGGATCGAGGCGACCTTGATTGCATCACCGGATTTCAGCGTTTGCATCGCGTTGCCTGCATAGATCGGGCGCTCAAACGTGTCGGTGTCGATAATCGCGGTCACGTCGGAAATCACCATCACATCCAACAGCGCCGCGACGCGCGGCAGCACGTTTTTGGCGTCAGTGGTCGCGGGTGCAACGATATGACTGTAGTTTTTCGCCAAATCAACAATCAGCGCAGCAGTCGGTTCCGCCAATCGGTGCCCCAAGGACGCATCCTCGGCGCAGAGAACTTTGGAAACCCCGGTGATTTTGGCCGCTTGCGCCGCGGCATCGGCCGCTTTCGCGCCAGCGCAAAGCACGGTTATCTCACCCAAAGGTTTGGCGGCCAATACCGCCTTGGCTGTCGCATCGACGCTCAACGCGCCATCGGTGACTTCACCCAAAAGAAGAACAGCCATCAGATTACCCCCGCTTCGTCTTTGAGTTTCGCGATCAGTTCATCCACCGACGCAACCTTGACGCCCGCTTTGCGACCCGCAGGTTCCACGGTTTTCACGACTGTAAGGCGCGGCGACACATCCACGCCGTAATCGGCGGCGGTCTTTTCATCCATCGGCTTTTTCTTGGCCTTCATGATGTTGGGCAGGCTGGCATAGCGCGGCTCGTTCAGGCGTAAATCGACGGTTACCACGGTTGGCATCGCAACCTTGATCGTCTGCAAACCGCCATCGACTTCGCGGGTAACTACGGCTTTGTCACCTTCAATCGCCAGCGCCGAAGCGAAGGTCGCCTGCGACCAGCCCAGCAACGCGGCGAGCATTTGCCCGGTCGCGTTCATGTCATTGTCAATCGCCTGCTTGCCGCAGATCACCAATCCCGGCGCTTCGGCATCGACCACGGCTTTGAGCAGCTTGGCGACGGCCAGCGGCTCAATATCGGTTTGCACCTCATCCGCTGCCACGATCAGAATCGCGCGATCTGCCCCCATCGCCAAAGCGGTGCGCAGGGTTTCCTGTGCTTGTTTGACGCCGATGGAAACGACGATAACCTCTTCGACGGTGCCAGCCTCTTTCAGGCGGATTGCCTGTTCGACGGCAATTTCGTCAAACGGATTCATCGACATTTTGACATTGGCCAGATCGACGCCGCTGCCGTCCGCCTTCACACGGACTTTGACGTTATAGTCGATCACACGTTTGACAGGTACGAGAACCTTCATTGGCGCGGACTCCTTTGTTGGGGCGGGGCGTCGGCCCCTCTGAACTTACCCGGCGTTGATATAATCTTGCGCGGTCAATAGACAGACCAAAATCGTCATGTTAGCGACAACAGACGCCGCGTTTTCTGCGGCACCCTGCGATTTCACGCATCGCGCGTCAATCCGGGCACCCAAAGCACGTCGTCCTTGCCGCCGTTGTTGGCGATACGCCCGGCGACGAAAAACCAATCTGACAACCGGTTCAGGTATTTGATCGCCGCGGGGTTCACGTCTTCCGCGCCCGAGAGTTCCACCGTCAGCCGTTCCGCGCGGCGGCAAACCGTGCGGCACAGGTGCAGATGCGCGCCAAGCGGGGTGCCGCCGGGCAGAATGAAGCTGCGCAGCACCGAAAGATTGGCGTTCATTGCGTCGATTTCGGTTTCCAGTCGATCCACTTGCACGTCTACAATTCGCAAACGCGGGTAGGGGGCGCCAGCATCGTTTTCGCGGTCCGGCGTGCAAAGATCGGCGCCAAGGTCGAACATATCATTGGAAATCCGGGCCAATGCTACGTCCATGTCGCCAGTGGCATGCAGCCGCGCCATCCCGATCGTGGCGTTGGTTTCATCGACGGTGCCGTAGGCTGACACCCGAAGCGAGTGCTTGGCAACCCGGTCGCCGTTGCCAAGAGCCGTTTCGCCCTTGTCGCCGGTTCGGGTGTAAATTTTGGAAAGAACAACCATTAGAAACCCCGTGATCTGCGAATATAGACAAAGAGTACGATCAACGCGACCGCAACCGGTAACGCAGCAGTTTGTTGGAGCGTTTCCCGGCCCCTTCGCCGCCGCGGCCAAAGCTGCTGATGCCGAGGATCAGAATGGCAAGCACCACAAGGCAGGCAATGGCGGCGATGATGAAAAGTGGGTCGCTGAGCATGATGAGTCCTTTGCGATTTCGCCTTATCTAATGCCGAACTTGCGAAAAGCGAACAGAAAACGCCTGTGGCAGATCGTCAGGGCGGCGGTACTTAGCCTTTTGCCACCAGCCAGTCCAAAGCCCCGGTCGGAAGAACTCGGCGCAGCCCCGCCATGAGCCAAGTCGCTTTTGTCACATAATAGCGCGGCTTTGGTCGGGCCGCCTCAATCGCGTGGATCAGTTTTTCTGTCACTGCACTGGCGGGCAACTCGAACCGGTCCGGCCCGCTCACCTTGTAAAACCGGTCGAGCAATTCCTGATACTGCGGACGGCGGGCAGAGTTTTCCACGTCAATCCAGCGTTCGAATTGCTTGATCGCGTTCTCGCGAAATTTGGTGGGGATTGGCCCCGGCTCAATCAAGCTGACATGGATCGGCGTACCCCGCATTTCAATGCGCAGCACGTCGGTCAGCCCTTCCAGCGCGAATTTCGTCGCAACATAAGACCCGCGCCAGCGCATCCCCACCAGCCCCAGAACCGAGGAGCAGTTGACAATCCTGCCATGCCCTTGCGCCCGCATCACCGGAATAACCCGGCGGGTCAGGTCGTGATAGCCAAAAAGGTTGGTTTCAAAGTTCGCACGCAGCGCCGCGCGCGGCAAATCCTCCACCGCGCCGGGAATCGCATAGGCACCGTTGTTGAACAGCGCATCCAAGGTGCCGCGGGTGCGGTTCAGCGTTTCCGCCAAGGCCGCCGCAATGCTTGCTTCATCGGCATAGTCGAGAACGAAACTCTCCAACCCTTCACCGCGCCGGTTATCGCAGTCGCTCTCGGTGCGGCAGGTGGCGAAAACGCGCCAGCCGCGCGATTTCAGGGTTCGGGCTGCATCAAGCCCGATGCCGGAGGAACAGCCGGTGATGAGGATGGATTTTTTGGTCACGCTGAGGCTCCGTCGGACGGTGCAACAGCCCTAACGGGAAACGCCGGGCACCGCAAACGGCATCAGTTGCTCGGGTTTACATCGGTCAACAAGCGCGCCGCGATATATCCCTCAACCCCGTCACCTTCGATGCGGACCTGTACCCAGCCGTCAACCTCCGCCGAAACCACGCTGACCGCTTCGGCGCGCGACAACCGCTCCACAATGGCCTCATTGGTGGAGGGGCCCTGGCGCACATTCACCGAACGGCTGCTGACATACATAACAGGAAAGTCGTCGGTGTTGTTTTCGACCGACGTAGGTGCAACGTCGGCTGCCGCTGTGGCTGCGGCGGTTTGCGTCACCACGAAAACGCGGGGCGTCGCAGGGGCTTGCGGTTGCACCGTGACCGGAGTGAAGGAGGCTAGCGTCACGGCTTTGGCGGTCTTGGCTGGGGCCGGACGAGCGGCGGGAGGTGCGGTTGGTGTATCATTTGCGGCCAAACCCTGCCGCATCTGGCCGTTATCTTCGCCTCCGATCAGCAATGTCACAAACATCACAGCCCCAAGCAGCACCAAAAGCTTAATCATACCATTCACCCCAATGTGTTCTTCACGAACAATCCCTAGCTGCACTATTGCAGTTTTTGGTCTGGGAAAAAACGTCAAACTTTCCCTTTTTGTGAATTGCCCTGATTTTCGTCGCCGGACATCTCTGTTTCGGCTGGACCGTGTTGACGCGCCCGACTACACAACATCCATGACGAAAACGCCTGATGACCCCAATACCCAGCCCATCACCATCTCTGAACCGTTGCGCCGCGCGATTGGGGAGAGGTATCTGACCTATGCGCTGTCGACCATCATGCACCGGGCTTTGCCCGACGCGCGTGACGGATTGAAGCCGGTGCACCGCAGGATTCTCTATGCCATGCGGGAACTGAAACTGTCCCCGACCGGGGGCTTTCGCAAATCGGCGAAAATTTCCGGCGATGTGATGGGCAACTATCATCCGCACGGTGATTCTGCGATTTATGATGCGATGGCGCGTCTGGCACAGGATTTCAACGTCCGCTATCCATTGGTGGACGGGCAGGGCAACTTTGGCAATATTGACGGCGATAACCCGGCCGCAAGCCGCTATACCGAGGCGCGGCTGACGGCGATTGCCGAGAAGCTGATGGAAGGGTTGGCGGAAAACGCGGTCGATTTTCGCCCGAATTATGACGGTACGCTGGAAGAGCCAGTGGTCATGCCCGCCGCTTTTCCGCATCTACTGGCGAATGGCTCCTCCGGGATCGCAGTCGGCATGGCGACCAATATCCCGCCGCACAACCTGCATGAATTGATTGATGCCTGTCAGGCAATGATCAAAACGCCCGAGATTTCGGATGATGCCTTGGTGGAACTGGTCCCCGGACCTGATTTTCCGACCGGCGGCGTGATTGTCGAACCGCGCGCCAATATCCTTGACGCCTATCGCACCGGGCGGGGGTCGTTTCGTTTGCGTGCGCGTTGGCAGGTGGAGGATCTGGGCCGCGGGCAGTGGCAAATTATTGTCACCGAAATTCCTTATCAGGTGCAGAAATCCAGGCTGATCGAGAAACTGGCTGAACTGATCCAGACCAGGAAAATCCCGATCTTTGGTGATGTGCGCGACGAATCCGCCGATGATGTGCGCCTGATTATCGAACCGAAAGTCCGCACGGTTGACCCGGACATGCTGATGGGGATGCTGTTCAAGAACTCCGATCTTGAACTGCGTTTCAGCCTGAACATGAACACCCTGATTGATGGCCGCACACCGAAAGTGTGCAGCCTGAAAGAGGTTCTTCGTGCCTTTCTGGACCACCGCCGCGATGTTCTGCTGCGTCGCAGTCAGCACCGGATGGACAAGATTGACCATCGGTTGGAAGTGTTGGAAGGCTTCATCACCGCATTTCTGAACCTCGATCGCGTGATCGACATTATCCGCTATGATACCGATCCCAAACGCGCTTTGATGTCGGAAAACTGGGGCATCAAGCACCCCCGCGCCATGTCGGAAAAGGATTACGTTTCCCCGCCGGAAGGTGAGGGAGAATTGTCGGAGGTGCAAACCGAAGCCATCCTCAACATGCGCCTGCGGTCTTTGCGCAAGCTGGAGGAGATGGAGTTGGTCGCGGAGCGTGACGCGCTGATGATGGAACGTGCCGATCTGGAAGACCTGTTGGCCGACCCGCGTTTACAATGGAAACGGATCGGTGCCGATCTTAGGGAGGTACAAAAAACCTTTGGCCATTCCTGGGCCAAAGGCACGCGTCGCACCACCTTCGCTGAGGCGGGCGAAGTGGAGGATGTGCCGTTTGACGCGATGATCGAGCGCGAACCGATCACCGTGATCTGTTCGAAAATGGGCTGGATCAGGGCGATGAAAGGTCACGCCGCCCTTGATACCGAAGCCAAGTTCAAGGATGGCGATGAAGGCCGTTTCCTGTTTCATGCCGAAACCACAGACCGGATCATTCTGGTCGGCAGCAATGGGCGTTTCTACACCTTGTTGGGCGCAAATCTTCCGGGAGGCCGTGGCATGGGCGAACCCGTGCGCCTGATGGTGGACCTGCCGAATGAGGCCGAAATTGTTGATCTGATGATCCACAAGCCGGGAATAAAATTGCTGGTTGCGTCGACTGACGGCGATGGCTTCATCTGCCCGGCGGATGAGGTTGTGGCCCAGACGCGGGCCGGAAAACAGGTGCTGTCCCTGCGTGGCGATGCCAGAACCGCCGTCTGCAAACCGGTGCAGGGAGATCATGTTGCAGTGGTGGGCGATAACCGCAAAGTGTTGGTTTTTGCACTGGAGGAGCTACCTGAAATGGCCAAGGGCAAAGGTGTCCGGTTGCAAAAGTACAAGGACGGTGGCCTGTCGGATGCCACGACCTTTGCATTGGCCGAAGGGTTGAGTTGGAAAGACCCGGCGGGCCGCACGCGCACCGAAACCGCGCTCGACGAATGGCTTGCCAAGCGTGCCACGGCAGGCCGCATGGCCCCACGCGGATTTCCCCGCGACAACCGGTTCACCTGATCCGCCCAATTGTCGCCAAGCGCATTTTTTCAGCTTCCAACCATGCCGGGTCTTGGGTATCTTCAAGCGAATGTGAACAACGGATTTATCGAGGAGTATTTCATGCCGCCCAATCCACAGGGAAATGTTCGTTATTCGGGTCAATCCGGCCCGCTTTTCAACCTCGCATTCGTTACCGGCTTGTTAACTCTTGTGACCTTGGGGATTTACCGGTTCTGGGCAAAGACGCGCATCCGCAAATACATCTGGTCTTCCGTTTCCGTTGACGGTGACGGGCTGGAATACACCGGCAACGGGCTGGAGAAGTTTCTGGGATTTCTGGTCGCGATGGTGTTTCTCGCGGTCTATCTGGCGGCGATCCAGTTGCTGCTGTTCTTCATCGGGTTCAGCGCTTTCACCAATCCCGATAATGAGATTGCCATCATCATCTCGATCTATGCGTCATTCCTTGCGCTGATCCCCTTCATCCTGTTCGCGATCTACCGGTCGCGTCGTTACAAACTCGCACGGACGCGATTGCGCGGCATTCGTTTTGGTATGGACAGCGCGGCGTGGGGTTATGCGCTCCGCGCCATCGGGCATTATTTCCTGACGGTGATCACGCTGGGTATCCTGTTGCCGCGGCAAACCTTCTATCTGACGAAATATATGACCGACCGCAGCTATTACGGCGATGCGAAATTCGAACAACGCGGGCGCTGGCAGGCGCTTTACGCTGCGTTGAAGCATGTCCTGATCGGCATTGCGCTGATTATCGGGGGTGGTGCTGTCATCGCTGCGGGCACTGTCAACAACACGGTGGCGTTGGCGATTCTGGGCGGCGTCGTTCTGTTTGTCGGTTATTTCTGGGTGATGATCGGCTTTGTCTACTATCAGGTGCGGTCGTTTGCCTATCTGGCAAGCAATACGGTTCTTGGCGATAAGGTCGGAATTACCTCCTCTCCCAGCACGGGCGAGATCATCAAGATCGTGCTGGTCGGTGGCATTGTCCTTGGCGTGGCCGCGGCCGTGCTGTTTGCGGTCCTTGGCGGCGTTTTTTACGGTGTCGTGATGACAAGCGTTGGTTCCGGGCAACCGAATATCTTGCTGTTCGTCCCTATCGCTTTGCTTTACGTCGCCGTTTTGGTCGCGCTTGGCGCGTTGGGACTGGTGATGATCACACAACCGATCATTGCGCATATCGCCTCGACCTTGCACATCACCAATGTCGAGGCTTTGGCGAGTATCCGACAGCGCGCCGCAGATCCGGGTGCGGACGCCGAAGGATTTGCCGAAGCGCTGGATATCGGTGGGGCGATCTGACGATGATCGGTGCTGCGCCGGTCTCGGCCGTCTTCTTTGATGGCTTCACGGCGCAGCGCCACCCGGTTTTCGTCTCGGTCAGTCGCGATGGCGCGGGCCTGTCGATTGATAAACATACCCCCGGCGGGACGGCGCTGATCTGGCCGCTGGACCGGTTGCGCGTGTTACACGATCAAGCGGGCGACAACGCGATGACCCTGACGCTGCACAGTGACGGTGCCGGGGATGAAACGCCGCGCGATACTGCGCGCCTTGCGATTGCAGACCCCGATCTGATTGCATGGCTCAAGCTGACCGCGCCGATGCTGCGCAAACGTGATGTGAAGCGGGGAACGGCAGGCAAGGTCCTGTGGCGGATTGGTTTCGCCGTGGCTGCCATTGTGATGATCATCTTCGTCATCCTGCCGCGCACGGCCAATTTTCTGGCCGAGGTTCTGCCGCTGGAAACCGAGATCCGCTTTGGCAAAACGGTCGTCGCGCAGATGGAGCGTTTTCTGGGGGCGAAGAAAAGCGGCGCGCTGATCTGCACCAACAAGGCAGGGCTCACGGCACTTGCGCACATGACGGCAAGGCTGACCGATGGGCAGGATTTGAAATACAAGCTGGATGTGAAGGTGCTGGATCATCCGATGGTCAATGCCTTTGCGGCGCCCGGTGGGCAGATTGTCATCCTGCGCGGACTGCTGGATAAGGCGGACAGTGCCGAGGAAGTGGCCGCAGTGCTGGCACATGAAATCGGCCATGTCGAGGCGCGCGATCCGACCCGGCTAATGTTGCGGGCGGCAGGGTCTGCCGGGATAATCTCGATTGTATTGGGTGATTTTTCCGGTGGCACGCTGATCGGGGTACTCGGTGACCAGTTATTGCAAAGCGCCTATACCCGCCCGGCAGAGGCGGCTGCGGATGAGTTCGGGCTGGCAATGCTGAGCCAATCGCATATCAGTTCCGCCGCGTTCGCGGATTTCTTCGACAAGCTGTCAAAGTTGGAAGGTGGGTTCGCTGCGCCTGAATATCTTTCGAGCCATCCTTCCAGCGCGGGCAGGGCGCAGCGTGCGCGGGATCATACCGCAGGACAGGCAGACGGGCCGCCGGTCCTGACAAACGTGGAGTGGCAAGCGTTGACGGCGATCTGCAAATCGTGAACAAAGCCCCTGTAGCGGCATGAAAGATGGGGACGATACGCTGTCGGAAAGTCTGTTCAACGTCATGACGCCGGGCGGATGTTTTCCGTGGTGCGTATCCAGTCCATCGCGACACTGGCCCCCGACTCATTGCGCGGTGTCAACGCTGCCGAGCACCTCGATCCCCGCAACCAGACATGAGAGCACATAAATAGACCACCT
>NZ_JAKDLJ010000292.1 GCF_030452865.1 Pseudorhodobacter sp. | reverse complement strand
GTAATAATCCAGCGCGGCCTTGCCATTCTCGCGCCCGACACCGGATTGCTTGACGCCGCCAAACGGCATTTCCACCGGCGTCAAGTTATAGGTATTGATCCAGCACGTCCCTGCATGCAACGCCGAAATCACCCGATGCGCGCGGGGCAGGTCAGCCGTGAACACACCTGCTGCAAGGCCAAATTCTGTGTTGTTGGCGCGACTTACGACATCTTCTTCATCCAAAAAATCAAGAACGGCCATCACCGGGCCAAACACCTCTTGCTGTGACAGTACCATTTCGTCGGTGACATCGGCAAAGACGGTCGGCTGCACAAACAGCCCATCCGCATTGCCTCCCGTGACCAGCCGGGCGCCTGCCGCCTTGGCCCCTTCAACATATTCCATCACCTTGTCCCGTTGTGCCCCAGAAATCAGCGGCCCCATCTGGGTCGACATCTCCATCGGGTCACCAAGCACGATCTTTTCCGACCGTTCCGCAAGCCGCGTCAGGAAGGCGTCCTTGATGCCGTTTTGCACAAATACCCGCGTCCCATTGCTGCAAACCTGACCCGCCGAATAGAAATTCGCCATCATCGCGGCCCCAACGGCGCTTTCCAGATCGGCATCGTCAAAGATGATCAACGGCGATTTGCCCCCAAGTTCCATCGTGACATGACGCAAGCCTTCGGCAGCGGCAGCGTAAACCTTGCGCCCGGTTGGCACCGACCCCGTCAGCGACACCTTGTCAACGCGGGGATCAGTGACCAACGCGCCACCGACCGCGCCGCGCCCTTGAACGACATTGAACAGCCCCGCAGGCAGCCCTGCCTCCATAAAGACCTGCGCCAGTTCCAGCGCACCCAAAGGCGTGACTTCGGAGGGTTTGAACACCATCGCATTGCCCATCGCCAGCGCGGGCGCGGATTTCCAGCAGGCAATCTGGCTTGGATAATTCCAGGCACCGATGCCCACGCAAACACCCAGCGCCTCGCGCAGGGTATAGGCGAAATCAACGCCAAGCGGGATCGTCTCTCCAGTCACCGAAGCCACCAAACCGCCAAAATACTCCAAGGCATCGGCACCAGACGGCCAGTCGGCAACCAGCGTTTCCTGCAAAGGCTTGCCAGTATCCAGCGTTTCCAACCGCGCCAGCGCATCGCCACGCGCCCGGATCAGGTCCGCCGCGCGGCGCAGCACCCGCCCGCGTTCGACAGGTCGCATCGCGGCCCATGCCCCCTGCGCCCGTTTCGCCGCAGCCAGCGCGGCATCGATCACCGCAGGCGTTGCCTCATGCAGACGTGCGATCACTGCGCCCGTGGCCGGATACAGCACCTCCAGCACCGCCCCCGCCTTGTCTTCCATCCAGTCGCCATCAACAAAATGGCTCGCTTTCGGTTGCGCAATCATCACCACACCTTTTCTCAATTTCTCAGTTCAGCGGACAGATACGCCTGTAACATACGCACTGCCGCCTTGCCGTCCGAAGGCCGAGGCGACAGCGCTTCCCGCAGGTAAACCCCGTCAATCAACGCGCCCAACGCCTCGGTCACCGCATCGGCGCGCGCACCGATCAAGGGGCGCAACGCGTGCAGGATATTCGCATGCAACCGCCGCTGATACACTGCAAGCAACCGACGCGCACCGGGTACCGTTTGCGCCAGAACGTAAAAGTTCAACCAGGCGCTGACCACCTCGCGCCGGAAGTTCGTCGCACTGAACGAGGCCAGCAAAATTGCCTCCAGCCGGGCCTCGGGTGTGGCGGCGGTGGCCAACGCGCCGCGCACCTCTGCGCTATAAAGCGTCAGGATATGGCGCATCGCGGCCAGAAATATCTGCTCCTTGCCGCCAAAATAGTGATGCGCCAGTGCGGTTGACATGCCCGCACGCTTTGCAATTTGCCCCACAGTCACATCGAGCGAACCCGCGCGCCCGATCTCGGTGATCGTCGCTTTCACCAAGGCGGTCTTTCGGATAGGCTCCATCCCAAGTTTCGGCATCACGGATTCCCAGATATATCTTGCATGCCGGGCTATCGTGAAGTTTATTGACTCGTCAATCAACAAAAAACAACCAACCGGAGGAAACCCATGACCCCGATCAAACAAACCCTGCTGGCTGGCGTGGCCGCGCTCAGCTTTGCCCTGCCCGCCTTTGCTGATGGCTGCGACACCGTGCGCTTTTCCGATGTGGGCTGGACCGACATCACCGCCACCACCGCAGCAACCACGCTGATTCTGAAGGCGCTCGGCTATGACACCACGATCAGCGTGCTGGCAGTACCGGTGACCTATGCCTCGATGGCCGACAACAATATTGACGTGTTCCTGGGCAACTGGATGCCTACGATGGAAGGCGATATTGCGGCGTATCGTGATGCGGGCACTGTTGATACCGTTCGCACCAACCTGACTGGCGCGAAATATACGCTGGCGACCAATGCCGCCGGTGTTGCCGCAGGGATCAAGGATTTCGCCTCTATCGCGCAGGCCAAAGACGCCCTCGACGGCAAGATTTACGGGATTGAGCCTGGCAATGACGGCAACCGCCTGATCACGAGCATGGTTGACGGCGATTCCTTTGGGCTCAAGGGTTTCCAGGTTGTCGAGTCGTCAGAGCAAGGCATGCTGGCGCAGGTTTCCCGCGCCGAAGATCGCAATGAACCCATTGTGTTTCTGGGATGGGAACCGCATCCGATGAACGCCAATTTCAAAATGACCTACCTGCCGGGTGGCGATGAATTCTTTGGTCCCGATCTTGGCGGCGCCATTGTCGCCACCAACACCCGCGCCGGCTATGTGAAGGAATGTCCGAACACCGGCAAGCTGCTGGAAAACCTCGTATTCTCCTTGCCGATGGAGAATGAGATCATGGGTGCGATCCTGAATGACGGGGCAGAACCGGAAGCCGCCGCGCGCGCATGGCTTGCCGCCAACCCGGACACATGGAAGCCCTGGCTGGACGGCGTGACCACCAAGGACGGCGGCGATGCCGTGGCCGCGGTTGAGGCTGCCCTGGCAAAGTGATCCCTCTGGCCCCGGCAACGTCCGGGGCCATTTTTCAAGGACAATCATGGCCCTTTTCACCCCCCTCGTTGATGTGCTGACATCGGCGAAAATCCCGGTTGGGGACGCGGCGCAAAGCGTCGTCACCTGGCTGAAGCACAATGCCGCTTGGTTTTTCGACCTTGTATCAGACTTGCTTGCCAACCTGATCGGAGCGGTGACGGTCACTATCGACGCGCTCGGCCCAATTGGCATGACGCTTCTGTTTGTTGGCATCACCTATCTATTGCAGCGCAGCCCCAAGAAATGCATGGTCGTCGCATTGGGGATGTTTTTCATCGTAAACCAAGGCTATTGGGACCGCACGATTGAAACCCTGTCGCTGATCCTCGTGTCTTGCATCGTTTGCATGGGGGTGGGTGTGCCGACTGGAATCCTTGCCGCGCGCAGGCGCTGGCTTTATTCCGTGCTGGAACCTGTGCTCGACCTGATGCAGACGCTGCCAACCTTCGTCTATCTTATTCCCGCCGTTATCTTTTTCGGCCTCGGCGCGGTGCCGGGCCTGATCGCCACGGTGATCTTCGCGCTGCCTGCTTCGATCCGGCTTACCTATCTCGGCATCTCCTCCACCCCGACGGCCTTGACCGAAGCCGCAACTGCCTTTGGCGCCACTCCGATGCAACGCTTGATCAAGGTCGAACTGCCTTCGGCATTTCCGCAGATCATGGTGGGGCTCAATCAAACCATCATGCTGTCGCTTTCAATGGTGGTGATCGCCACTCTGGTCGGCGCGGGCGGGCTTGGCCAACCCGTGCTGAACGGGCTGAACCGGATGAAACCGGATCTCGGCTTTGAGGCGGGATTGGTGATTGTCGCGCTTGCAACCGTGCTGCGTGTCATGCTGGAGGTGCGCAAGAAATGACATCAAAGCCCGCAAGAAACCCCGCTGTCATTTTCGATAATGTGTCAATTGTTTTTGGGGATCGACCCGGTATTGCCCTGCCCCTGATGGACGCGGGCAAATCCCGCCCCGAGATTCAGGATGAAACCGACCAGATCCTTGGGGTTCACGACTGCTCCCTGACGGTGGAAGAAGGCGAGATCCTCGTACTTATGGGGCTATCTGGGTCCGGAAAATCCACATTGTTACGCGGCGTGAACGGTCTCAATCCGGTGATCCGTGGCGAGGTCCGCGTCAAGGATGGTGCTGGCATGACATCGGTGACACAAGCCGATGCAGTCACCTTGCGCCGGTTGCGCCTTTCGAATATTGCCATGGTGTTTCAACAGTTTGGGTTGCTGCCTTGGCGCTCGGTACGCGAAAACGTTGGGCTTGGGTTGGAACTCGCTGGCCAAAGCGTCGCCCAGCGCACGGCAGCGGTTGACGAACAACTTGCGCTGGTGAACTTGTCGCAATGGGCCGACCGCAAGGTGGGGGAATTGTCCGGCGGCATGCAGCAACGCGTCGGGCTTGCACGCGCCTTTGTCACGGATGCGCCGATCCTGCTGATGGATGAACCTTTTTCGGCGCTTGACCCGTTGATCCGCGCACATTTGCAGGATGAACTTCTGGAACTCCAGATCCGTCTGAAACGCACAATAATTTTCGTCAGCCATGACCTCGATGAAGCCTTCAAGATCGGCAATCGCATCGCTCTGATGGACGGCGGGCGTATCGTGCAATGCGGAACCGCGCGCGAAATCATCGCTAACCCCGTCAGCCAGTATGTCGCCGATTTCGTCGCCCATATGAACCCTATGGCAGTGCTGACCGCCCGCGATGTG
>NZ_JAKDLJ010000291.1 GCF_030452865.1 Pseudorhodobacter sp. | reverse complement strand
ATTCGGCGGCCAGCCGTTCAGATCGGTGTGGTCCGCCCACAGCAAGAATTCCGAAAGCCCGCGGACCTCTTCATCTGTCAGATTGAATTGCGGCATCTGGCGACGCCCCTCAACGCCGCTCGGCTGCGAATCCATCCAGCCTTTCAGCACCTCGAATGCCGACTCCGGGTCATCGCTGACGCCCCAGCGGGTCATCACATTGCCGACTTCGGGGGCAAAATAGGCGCCTTCGCCGTGCAGCGTATGGCAGTTGATGCAGCTATGGCGTTCCCAAACCTCTTTGCCAAGCCGCACCTCATCGGTAAGCGGCATCCCGGCGGTGGAGACGTTGACAACATAATAATGGCTGTGGACAACAAGCGCGACAAATACCACGACGAAGAACAATGATCCGCCGTAAAATATGTTTCGCGCCCGCGACTTGGTAAGAAATTCTGACATCTGGGCTTCCATGTCCGTTGTTTCGGATTTGGCCTCCATAGCGCGCGCGCCGCGAAACCTGTTTGCGCCAGCGCAAAGAACCGGGTGATCGACGCTGACAGGCTGAAAGCTCGAACGGGAGGACGGGATGGATGCCTGAGGAGCCGATAGACAACCCTGATCTGGTGTTGTCCGAGATGATGCGGATCTGGCCCCAGATCATCCCGGTATTTCTGCATCACCGGATGGCATGTGTCGGTTGCCTGATCGCGCCGTTTCACACAGTCATAGACGCCTGTGCCGAATACGAGCTGGACGAACGCATGTTCCGGGCCGAATTGCGCGCGGCGATTCACTGATGGGATCAGGTCAGATTGTCGCTGATCCGGACCAACTGATGCGCCTCGACGATCACAATGCGCTTGCGGGTGCTGAGGATGATCCCCTGCTTTTCCCAACCACTGAGCAATCGGCTGACGGTGTGCAGGGTCGTGCCTGTCATTTCAGAAATATCCTGCCGGGTGATCGGGAAATCAATCTCTATTCCCTCGTCCGTTTTCCGCCCGGCCTGGTTGGTCAGCCGCAACAGCGCCGTCGCGACACGTTGTTCCACCTGTTGTGTCGCCATTTCGGAGATGCGGCTTTGCATTTCTTGCATGCGCGCGCCAACGACCTTGTAATTCTCCGTCGCGAAACCTTGATAGATCGCTGAAAACTCCTGCAACAGCGGCATCGGCCAACTCAAGGCAAGCGATTCCGCCGCCGCCTGTGCCGTTGCCGGATAGAGGCTATGACCAAGTGCCGCGGCGATGCCGAAAAGCTGGCCGGCGGCGATGTGCAAAACGATGATCTGATCGCCGGCAGGGGTGGTTTTGATCACCCGGATATGACCATCGAGCAACAGGTAAAAGCGCGTCGCTTCCTCCCCTTCGGAAAAGAAGCTGCCGCCCTCGTCCAGGCGTTTTGTCTGTGCCTGATCCAGAATCTTGCGGATTTGCGCGCGCGAAAGTTGCGAAAACGGCGGCAGGCGCAACAGCAGGCTTTCATCCAGTTTCTTCAATTTCAGGCTCGCTGTTTGTCGGGGCGCAAAGACGTGTCTCCCCGACTTATCGCATCTACGCGGCAAGACCAACAGACCCCGACGCGAAAAAGCGGGCCCACACCCCAAGGTCAATGCATATGCCCCAAGCCAAACCTGCCTTTGCCGGAATAGCGCTGTTCAGCTACGGCTTTCGCACCTTCTTTTTGCTCGCCATCCTGTTCGCCGCCGGTGTCATTCCGGTCTGGGTGATGATCTGGCGAGGGGACTGGTCGTTGGCCGGGCCGTTCCAACCGGTCGATTGGCACATCCATGAGATGATCTTCGGCTATGCCTTCGCGGTGATCACCGGGTTCCTGTTCACCGCGATCCCGAACTGGACTGGGCGGATGCCGAAGCAGGGCTGGCCGCTGGTGGCGCTTGCTGTGCTCTGGATTGCAGGGCGCGCGGCGGTCGCCGGGTTTTTCGGGCTTGCGCCTGTGGTGGTAATGCTGGTGGACCTTGCCTTTGGTGCAGCCGTGCTGGCGATGATCGCGATTGAAATCGTCGCTGGGCGCAATTGGCGCAATCTGATGGTGGTGGTTCCGGTCGGCGGCTTGTGGCTTGCCAACCTTGCCTTTCATCTGGAGGCGATGACAACGGGAAGCGTGGATTACGGTCGCCGCGCCGCGCTGTCACTGGTGCTGTTCCTGATCCTGCTGATCGGTGGTCGGGTGATCCCAAGCTTTACCCGCAACTGGTTGGTGAAGCAGAAGGTCACCGCGCTGCCGATCCCGTTCAACCGGTTCGATGCGGCATCGCTGATTGTCGCGGCTTTGGCGCTGGCCGCGTGGATTGGCGCGCCTGAAAGCCGTTTGACCGGGGTGGCGCTGACATTGGCGGCGCTGATCCATCTGGTTCGACTGCTCCGCTGGCAAGGGGCGCGGACCTGGGCCTCGCCCTTGCTCGTCATGCTGCATATTGCCTATTTGCAAGTGCCATTGGGTTTTGCCGCATTGGCGATCTCCATCCTTGGGGGCGGCGTTATCGGTCAGGTCGTTGGGCTGCACCTGCTTGGCATCGGAGCAATTGCGGGAATGACGGTCGCGGTGATGATGCGCGCCACGATGGGCCACAGCGGCCGCCCGTTGGAGGCAGGCGCGATACTGACGCTTGGCTTTGCGACGGTCGTTCTATCCGGGTTCATCCGGGCGGGAACAGCGGCTTTCGCGGGCAATGGCGTGCTCATCGCCGCAACGCTTTGGACCCTTGGCTTCGCAATGGTGATCTACCGGCTTGCGCCGATGCTTTGGGGGCCGTCGCTGGAACGCAAGAAGCCGAGCTGACGCGCCCTGACTTCAACGCAAACCGCCGGGGCGAACCCCGGCGGCTGATTTCACTGCGAGTGCGTGATTACTTGACGCAGGCGCGGATCTTTTCGATGTCCGGGCCGTTCGGGGTGCGGCCAAGGTTGAACGGAGCCGATGCATCGCGCCATTTGGCGTAATCCGCCAGGTATTCCAACTGGCTCAGATAAACCTTCGCGGATTCCGGGTTTTCGCAAGCCGTCGTCTCGATCACCTCATTCGCCATCAACTGAATTTTGGCCAGTGAATCATCATCATAACGGGTAATCTCAATCCCGGCATCCTTGAACTTCTGATAGGCTTCGGTCGCGCGCTTTTCGGTGAAGGACAGCGACCAGACCAGGTTGGCATCTGCCGCTGTTTTCAACTTTTCCTGCGTTTCGGGTGACAATGCATCCCATGACGCCTTGTTGATCATCACACCGAACACCGATGCCGACTGGTGCCAGCCCGGCGTTGCCCAGAACTTGGTCACCTGTTGGAAACCGCCCGAGAAATCGACGTTCGGGGTGGAAAATTCCGCCCCATCAATCACGCCGCGTTCCAGCGCCTGATAAATCTCACCCCCGGCCATGGAAACCTGACTGCCGCCGAGTTTCTCCAGCAGACGCCCCTGCTCCAACCCGGAAAGCCGCAAACGTTTGCCTTTCAGATCGTCGAGGTTGCGGATCGGCTCGTTGGTGCGGAAACCGGATTCGTTGTTGGTGACGCCGTAAGGCAGATAGACCATGCCAAATTTGCCATAGACCTCATTGTAAAGCTCCGCTCCGCCCCATTGCTGGATCCAGTTCACATAGTCGATGGCGTTGAACAGACTGGCGGTGGTCGCAAGCGGCGAGAACGCGGTGTCGCGCCCCGCCCAATACCCCGGCCAATCGCCGCTGGCCTGAATGGTGCCGGATTCGACCGCGCCGAACACCTCGCCCGCCGGAACCAGCGCACCACCCTCAAAGAACTCAATCGTCAGATCATCGCCGGTAAGCGCATTCGCCAATTTGACAAAATGCTGGTCAATGTCGATCAGTTCCAACGACGATGGCCAAGTGGTCGTCATCGTCCAGTTTTCCGCTTGGGCGGACCCCACGATGCCGGTTGCCAATACAAGGCCGGTGACAATGCTTGTTGTAGATTTCATTTGACAGTCTCCTCTATTTACTCAGTTTCCATATAGCGAATGGGGCAGCCATGTGACCAAGGACGGGAACACGGCGATGGCCACGCACATCAGAAGGATAAGCCCGATGAAGGGCAGTACCCCGACGATGATCTGCGAAGTCTTGACGCTGCGCG
The DNA here is from genome assembly GCF_030452865.1 of Pseudorhodobacter sp. Taxonomy (GTDB): domain Bacteria; phylum Pseudomonadota; class Alphaproteobacteria; order Rhodobacterales; family Rhodobacteraceae; genus Pseudorhodobacter. The sequence continues at coordinate 678 of NZ_JAKDLJ010000291.1, read as the reverse complement.
GTGCGATGGCCCGCAGATAGAACAGCGCATATCCGAAAGGTGGCGTCAGGAACGAGGTTTGCAGAACCACGGCCATCAGCACAACAAACCACAAAAGATTCACGTTCATTTCCTGCACGATGGGCAGGAAAATCGGGAAGGACAGCAGCACGATTCCAGTCCAGTCCAGAAATGCGCCGAGGATGAAGACGATCACCATCATCATCGTCAGCAAAAGCCATGGCGCCATATCAAGGCCGCGAATGATCTCTTGCGTCGCGCGCAGCCCGCCGGTGATGTTGAACACGCCGGTAAAGGCGGTTGCCCCCACCACGATGAACAAGATCATCGCGCTGGTGCGCCCGGTTTCCAGCATCGCGCCGTAAAAGTTGCCCCATTTGAACTTGCCGCGCATGACCACGATCACCAGCGCAAGTATCGCGCCAATCGCCGAAGCCTCGGTCGCGGTGGCGATCCCTGCGAGGAGCGAGCCGAGAATGCCAAGGATGAGGATCAGCGGCGGCACCGCCTCCAGTGCCAACATGCGCAGCAACGCGCCACGGGCGATCTTTTCTTCGGCTTCAACCGCCGGGGCCATATCGGGCCGTACGATGGCAACGATCACCACCCAGACGGCATAGAGCAGCCCCAGAATGACGCCCGGAATCATAGCGCCTGCAAACAACTCCCCCACCGATA
>NZ_JAKDLJ010000290.1 GCF_030452865.1 Pseudorhodobacter sp. | reverse complement strand
GCGCCAATCAATGTGCGGTGGTGGTGCCGTTCATCCTCGGCGGCGCGATGGGACCGGTGACCAACGCCGGGGCGATTGCGCAAAGTCTGGCGGAAACCATGGCCGGATGCGCGCTGACGCAGTTGGAGCGCAAAGGCGCGCCGGTGATCTTCGGCAACTTCCTGTCGTCAATGAGCCTGCGTTCCGGTTCCCCCACCTTCGGAACTCCGGAACCTGCGATCGGAACCATGGTGATCGGGCAGTTGGCGCGGCGGTTGAACCTGCCTTTACGGGCCGGTGGAAATTTCACCACGTCCAAGCTGCCGGATGCGCAGGCGATGACCGAGGGCACGGTGTCGATGCTGTCGGCAATCCATTGTGGCGCGAATTTCATCCTGCATTCGGCGGGGTTTCTTGATGGGCTTTTGAGCATGTCCTATGAGAAATTCATGCTCGACGCCGATCTGTGCGGGGCTTTGCATACTTACCTTGACGGGATCACGATTGACGACAACCAGCTTGCACTTGATGCGTTCAAAGAGGTCGGCCCCGGCAACCACTTCTTCGGCTGTGCCCATACGATGGCGAATTATGAAACCGCGTTCTGGGACAGTGATCTTGCCGACAATGACCCGTTCGAGAAATGGGAAGCCGCAGGCTCGCTTGACGCCGCCACCCGCGCCAATGCGTTGTGGAAAAAGCGGCTGGCGGAATTTGAAGCGCCCGCGTTGGATGATGGTATCCGGCAAGGGTTGCAGGAATTTGTCGCCGGGAAAAAGGCGGGTATCAAAGATATGTGGTACTGACGCGGATCGGTTTTGTGCCAAAGCGCCTTGGGTTTTTTTGCGATTGCCCATTGACCAAGTCTGCCATCGGGGTTTTTCTCAAACCCTTCCGGGTAAGGGTCGGGCGGCTTGGCTAAGGGAAACAGATGCAACTGAACGATCAACGGGACATCAAAGCGGATGTTGCGACGGTGTGGGCCGCGATTCTGGATGCGGATGTCCTGCAAGCCTGTATTCCGGGCTGTGAAAGCCTGACGGGCAACCCTGAAGACGGGTTTGAGGCGGTTGTCACGCAAAAGGTCGGCCCGGTGAAAGCGCGCTTTGCGGGTGCTGTCCGTCTGTCGGAACTGGACGCGCCGCGCAGCTTGCGGATGAGCGGTGAAGGCAAAGGCGGCGCTGCGGGCTTTGCCAAAGGCGGCGCGCGGGTGGTGTTGACACCTTCGGAGGTTGGAACGCTGCTCGCGTATCACGTCGAGGCAAATGTCGGCGGCAAGCTGGCGCAGCTTGGCAGCCGGATCATTGACGGTTTTGCCAAAAAGCTCGCCGATGATTTCTTCGCCCGTTTGCAAAAGGCGGTGGAGGGCGAGGATGCAGCCGATGCGGATGCCGCGCCTGAATTGAAAAAGAAAGGCTGGCTGAAACGTCTGATCAGTTGAGAAAGAAGCCGTGACGGACGGGAGGATGCGATGAAAACAGTAACCATGCGGGTCAACGGCAAGCTGGTTTCTGCCCCAACGGAAGGGCGGACATTGCTGGTGGAATACCTGCGTGAAGGGTTGCGGCTGACCGGAACCCATGTCGGCTGCGATACCTCGCAATGCGGGGCGTGTGTTGTGCATGTGAACGGTTTGGCAGTGAAATCCTGCACCATCTTCGCGCAGGAACTCGAAGGGGCGGAGGTGCTGACGATTGAAGGCATGGCGAATTCCGATGGCTCGCTTGGCGTGATCCAGCAGGCGTTTCAGGACTATCACGGGCTGCAATGCGGCTTTTGCACACCGGGCATGGTGATGTCTGCGGCAGCACTGCTGGCGGAAAATCCGACGCCTTCGGAAGCGGAGGTGCGGCAATATCTGGAAGGCAACCTGTGCCGTTGCACCGGCTATCACAACATCGTCAAGGCGATACTCGCGGCCTCGGGCCAAGCCGTTGCGGCGGAATAGGGGGGCATTGCATGTATGATTTCGAATTGCAGAAACCGACCAGCGTTGCAGAAGCGGTGGCGGCGCTGGCGGATGGGAGTGCGCAGGCCTTGGCTGGTGGGCAGACGCTTATTCCGACCATGAAACAACGGCTCGCCGACCCCGGCACCTTGGTCAGCCTGATGGCAATTCCGGCGTTGCAAGGCGTCGCGATGACGTCAAGCGGGTTGAGCATTGGCGCGACGACCACCCATGCCGTTGTCGCACTGTCGGCGTTGGCGCATTATCCGGCACTGGCAGCACTGGCGGGGCAGATCGGCGATCCTGCGGTGCGCAATCGTGGCACCATTGGTGGGTCGATTGCGAATAACGACCCCTCGGCCTGCTACCCGGCGGCGATTCTGGCGTCGAATGCGGTGATCGTGACCAATGCCCGAGAGATTGCGGCGGATGACTATTTTCAGGGCATGTTCGCAACCGCGCTGGAGGAAGGCGAGATCGTGACGGCGGTGCGTTTCCCGATCCCGTTGCAAGCCGCCTATGTCAAATTTCCGCAGCCTGCGTCACGTTTCGCGCTTGTCGGCGCGTTTGTGGCGCGTTTTGAAGATGGGGTGCGGGTGGCAGTCACCGGGGCGTCAAACAACGGCGCCTTTCGCTGGAACGCGGCGGAAACCGCGCTGAGCGCGGATTTTATCGTGCAAGCTTTGGCCGGGCTGGTACTGCCCGCCGATGACATGATTGCCGATCTGCATGGCAGCGCCGAGTACCGCGCGCATCTATGCGCGGTGATGCTGAAACGCGCTGTGCTGGCGGCGTAAAACCCAGCTTTGGGCGAAACCCGGTTTTCTGCGGGCATTGAGCCCTTGGAAAACCGCTGCACACGCAGGCGCAGGCGCGCGCAGGGAGTCATCGTTGGGTATGTCAAATAAAATCAAATGAGTACGATGTGATCTTGAAGTGAATTATCCTTGTGCGCCACTGGCCAGATAGGCCGCACAACCTGTCAGGGCCGCGTAGTCATCCTCAATGATCGAAACCGCAAACCGGTCCATGAAATCAGCAAAACGCCCCTTGTCGCGGAACGCCGCTTCAAACCCCATCGCTTCCAGATAGGGTGTGAAGGCCCGCGCGACCCCTCCGCACAGATAGATGCCACCGAACGGCAGGTGGATCAGCGCGAGATTGCCGGTTTCGGTCCCGAGCAGGCGCACGAACAGCCGGGCTGCCGCTTGTGCCGGATCGTCCTTTTCACCCCGCTCCAGCGCTGCCACGATATCTGCGGCGGCGCGGTCCTCGGCCTGGCCGGTTTGCGTTGCGACAAAGCTGAAAATCCGCTCCAGCCCGCGCCCGGACAGCACCTCCTCCACCCCTGCGAAGCCCTGCCTGCCAATCACGAATTGCGCAAGTTTCAGATCGTCGCTGCTGCGCACCGGCATGTTGATATGGCCACATTCGGAAGCGGCGACCATCCGCCCCCAAGGGGTTTCATGCACCGGGGCGGCGTTGAAACCGGTGCCGATGCCGATCACCAGTTTCGCCTTGGCGGCTTGCGGGTCCATGGTGCCGAACACCGGGCGCAGCTTATCGGCGGCGATATGGCCCAGCGCATGGCCCTGCGCTTGCAGATCGTTCAGGATCGCGACCATTTCTGCCCCTGTCGCACTGGTCAGTTCCGGCTGGTCGATCACCCAATCGAGGTTCGTCATCGTCGCCACCCCATCGGCCACCGGCCCCGCCACCGCAACGCAGACCCCGCCGCAATCGACATGGCCTGCGTCGGCAAGAAAGCCGCGCAAAATCGGTTCCAGTCCGGGATGATCGGCATTGCGGAACCGGCGGATGCTGTCGGGGATCAGCGCCTTGCCATCGGCGAGCGCGACACGGGTATTGGTGCCACCGATATCGGCAACGAGGGAAAGGTTGGCGCGATGGTTTGGCATAGGCGGACTCCGGGGCGAAACGGGCTTGGTTTGAAAGGGCTTTGCTGAGCGCGTGATAGGATGCTTTGGGGGTGCGCCGCAAGGTTTCCAAATCGACATGGATCAACCCGAAGCGTTTGTCGTACCCAAGCGCCCATTCGTAATTGTCCAGCAGCGACCAAATGAAATAGCCCTTCACCGGCACGCCATGCGCAATTGCGCGCTGCACGGCTGCGAGATGACTTGCGAGATATTCGATGCGCTGTGGATCGTTGACAATGCCGCCCGCCAACCGGTCGGCATTGGCCATGCCGTGCCCTTCGATCTGCTCGCTGGAGGTTGCGGCCCCAGAGAGGAAACCGCGAGGGAAATCGGATCTGTTTGCCCGCATGGGTCAAAACCTGTTCGGGGCCGGACCGGTGGATTGGCCGATGATCAACTCCGCCTCCAGCAAATGATGTCGCGGCGGCGTAGCGGGGTCTGCAATCATCTCCAGTACCAGTGCAGCACAGATGCGCCCCGCGTCCTGCACCGAAGACCGGGTGGCGGTGAAAATCGGCACAGCATCGCCGTTTTTCAGATAGCTCAGATCATCGTCGTGGATGATGACGGAGATGTCGCGCCCGAGTTTCAAGCCGCGTTCCTCGATTGCACGACGTGCGCCAAGGGCGGGTATCATCGAGGAAATCAGCAATGCCGTCGGCGGATCGGATTGGTGGAGCATGTCGCGCGCGGCTTGGTAGCCCACGGCTTCGGTCATCGCTGCCGAAGACATCAACGCATCGTCGCAGGACACGCCACGTTCGGCCAGTGCCTCCAGATAACCTTCGCGGCGGCGCAACGCGAAATCCATGCACTCCAACCCGTTGATCAAGCCAATGTGCCGATGCCCGAGATCAAGCAAGAAGCTGGTGGCGCGATGAAACGCGCGCCGGTTGTTCACGTCAACCCAT
>NZ_JAKDLJ010000289.1 GCF_030452865.1 Pseudorhodobacter sp. | reverse complement strand
GGTCGCAACATAGGTGACGGAGTAACGGTCCCAGACCTCGGGCCAAGTCAGAACCGTGGATACGTCATCGCCACCATCACGCGTCTTGTTCCAGGTCTTGTTGCGCGGCCAGTAATAATCCTTGTCGCCCGCGCGGTCGAAGTAGACGGAGACGCGGCCATTCCCTGCGCGGTAGATATTGGATGTACCCTGATTATAGGGGTCATTGATCTTGTACTCGGTGGTATTTTCGCCGTCAGTCATCACAACCAGAACTTTCAGCACTTCCTCCGTCGCTGCATCCAGCGGGCGATTGGCGAATTTTGCGGGAACGATATTTCCCGCAGCAAGCCCTTGAATGACAGGGTTTGAATTGCGGTTCAGCAAATAGGCGCCCCATTTTACGCCAACGTCGATAGAGGTGTTGCCGTAAGCAACCAGATTGTCGATCGCGGTGTTGAGTTGGTTCTCATTGTCGGTCAGTGGTGTCACGGTATTGCCGGCCTGCGGCGGGCAATTCCGTTCCAGGTTGTTCTGGTTGTTGGTGTTGTTGTAGGGGTCAAAGTGGGAATTCTGCTTGAGCGGTGCAGACGTGCTCAGGTCAACCGTCGTGAACGCGGAATCGTCCAGCTCGATGCAGGACGAACTATCCTGAAATGTGTCGACATTGAATTCGTTCAGCATCGGGCGACCGATATTCACCTGCGCGTTATAGGGGATGATGGACATCGACACGCGGCTTTTCTCGGACATGGCCAATACGGTGGTCACGAATTCCTTTGCGGCGGGGCGAAGGTTGTTGATCCGCGAACCGCGCATGGAGCCGGAAATATCCAGAACAAGCGACACTTCCACATTCGAAATATGTTGTTCGGCAGTGGCTGTCCCCGAAGCCTCCAATTCGCCGACATGCACCAGTTGCATGAAGAATGGTGTCAATCTGGATGTCGCGCTGGCGGTGACCATGCGGTAGTTTGCCGATGTGTCGTCAACCTCGACATCCCCCAGTTGATCACCCAGCCCCGCCTTCACGAAATAATCGGTGACGACAGCTTTGGAGTTGAGGCGTTGCGAAAGGGAAGCCGCTGCAAGGACCGACCGGTCAAGGGTCTGTTGCAGGTCGGTACGACGCTGCTCAAAGCGCATCACATCCACCGCAAGCCCGCAAACCCCGGCAAGAAGCAGGACCAACGCAAGTGTCAGGATGACCAGCGAGCCTTCTTCATCCCTGGCAAACGCAGCAACGGAGTAGCGTTTTGCGCATCGCTGAAAGCGGGACTGCGCCTGACGCTTTGTATTTGTGGTTTCTGGCTCGTACTGAATAACCATAATAACTTCCTCGTTTCGATGCGCCCGGACTGCCTTGGTTCATAATCGTGGCCGAAAGCGTGATCGCCGGACGCAACACACCCTTTCCCATCTGCCAATTGGCCTGCGAGTTGCGGCGAAAATGTGGCGCTGTTAACGGCAATCACCGGTAAATCGACCTCACCGGAAACGCTGGGGCTGATCCCGGCGCATTGTTTCCGCAGTGCCTACAAACGCCTTGGAAATTTGGCGTGGCGGTGTTGAAAACTGGACGCATGGTTAATGACGCGGGACCGATTCTACGCAGATTCGAATCACAGCTCCGGTTTGCTGCGCCCCAATCCGGTTCTGGAGGGAAAGGTCCGTCCCGGAGCTGCTGCCCGGCTGTCCCCACGAGGCGCGCCGGGGGCCAGATTTTACCCGCTAGGGTGCTTTTTGTGGTGAACACGCAAGCAGGATCGGCTAGGGTCGCGATATTGATGCCAAATGTGGCGCAAGTTGCCGGACCGACCTTGGTGCGGCCCAGTGGGAGAAAATACCATGAAAATTGCAGGCGAACCAAGCTTTCGCGACTCTGTCGATCTTATGTTCAACCGTGCCACGGCGCTGATGGATCTAAGCCCCGGCTTGCAGCAAAAGATTCAGGTCTGCAACTCTACCTATACCGTGCGTTTCGGGGTCCGGTTGCGCGGCAAGATCGAAACCTTCACTGGCTATCGCTCGGTCCATTCCGAACATATGGAACCGGTCAAAGGCGGTATCCGCTATGCGCTTTCGGTGAACCAGGACGAGGTGGAGGCGCTTGCGGCACTAATGACGTATAAATGCGCCTTGGTGGAAACGCCGTTTGGTGGCTCCAAAGGTGGGCTTTGCATTGACCCCCGTGCATGGGAGGAGAATGAGCTGGAGCAGATTACCCGGCGCTTTGCTTATGAGCTGATCAAGCGCGACCTGATCCACCCGGCGCAAAACGTGCCTGCGCCCGACATGGGCACCGGCGCGCGCGAAATGGCTTGGATCGCCGATCAATATGCGCGGATGAACACATCCGACATCAACGGCAAGGCCTGCGTCACTGGCAAACCGCCGCATGCCGGCGGGATTCAGGGCCGGGTCGAGGCGACGGGGCGCGGCGTGCAATACGCGATTCACGAATTCTTCCGGCATGAGGATGACAAGGCGCTTGCCAAACTCTCTGGCGGGGTGGAGGGCAAGCGTGTCATCGTGCAGGGGCTTGGCAATGTGGGCTATCACGCCGCGAAATTCCTCTCGGAGGAGGATGGTGCCGTAATTACGGCCGTGATCGAACATGACGGTGCCATCATCAATGACAAAGGCGTGGCGATTGAAGAACTGCGCCAGTGGATCACCAAGACCGGTTCGGTCAAAGGCTTCTCGGGTGGCGAATACGTCATTGATGGTGCGGCGGTCCTCGAAAAGGATTGCGACATTCTGATTCCGGCCGCGATGGAAGGGGTGATCAACCTGACCAACGCCGCGCGGATCAGTTGCAAGTTGCTGGTGGAAGCAGCAAACGGCCCCGTGACTTACGGCGCGGATGAAATTTTGCGCAAGAAAGGCGTCATCATCATCCCCGATATGTATGCCAACGCGGGTGGCGTGACGGTTTCGTACTTCGAATGGGTCAAGAACCTGAGCCATATCCGCTTTGGCCGCATGCAGCGGCGCGCCGAGGAGTCGCGGCATATTCTTTTGGTGAACGAACTTGAAAAGCTGTCTGCTGACAAGGGACTTGGCTGGACCATGTCGCCGAATTTCAAGGACAAATATCTGAAGGGCGCGGGGGAGTTGGAACTGGTGCGGTCCGGGCTCGATGACACCATGCGTTCGGCCTATCAGGCGATGCGTGAGGTGTGGCATGGCCGCAATGACGTAGAGGATTTGCGGGTCGCGGCATATATCGTGTCAATCAGCCGCGTCGCCGCTGCCTATCAATCCAAGGGTTTGTGACAGGTTTGAAAAAGACAAAACGGGCCGGGCTATCCGGCCCCTTTTGCGTTGAAGCTGCGTGAAAAGATCAAGCGGCGGTGAAGGTCATTGCCAGACCGTTCAGGCAGTGGCGCTTACCAGTCGGCTTTGGTCCGTCGTTGAAGATATGGCCCAGATGCCCGCCACAACGACGGCAATGAACTTCAAGCCGCGTGGTGAAAAGCGTGCTGTCTTCCTTGGTGCCGACCGCATCAGGGAGCGAGGCGTAAAAGCTGGGCCAGCCGGTGCCGCTGTCGAATTTGGTCTTCGACGGATAGACGGGCAGATCGCAGCCCGCACAATGGTAGGTGCCGCTCCTTGCTTCTTTCAGCAGCGGCGACTTCTCCCCCATCAACGTGTTGGAAAACGCCTTTTCAGTGACATCCTGTCGAAGGACCGCGAATTGCGCAGGCGTCAGACGTTTTTTCCATTCGGCGTCGGTAAGGGTGATTTCAAATTCTGCGGCGCGCAAGGGCAGGGCGGCAAGTCCGGTTGCGGCCAATGTGGTGGTCAGAAAGATACGGCGCGTTTGCATGATGATCTCCTTTAACTGATACCCAAGCTACGGCATCCGGGGCCGAAAGTTTCATCACGTTCCCGACAAGCCTCTATGGCACAGCGAAGGCTTGGCCGTTTGCGACCGAATTTGTCGCAACGGGTGAAGGAAAGTCCTGTCACTTCTTGAATATGGCGCAGGAAAACGGTTCACTTCGCCAATGCGCGCGGCGAGGGGGCTGGCGACGATGTAAGGGGGCGGGATGCGCTATTCTGGGTTGAAGGTCTTTACCGAAGGGCTGTTTGGCAACAAAGGGTGGAAACCTGCCTGGCGCGATCCGTCCCCGAAGCCGGAATATGATGCCGTGATCATCGGCGGCGGTGGGCACGGCTTGGCAACCGCGTTCTATCTGGCGAAAAACCACGGGCTGACCAATATCGCTGTGCTGGAAAAGGGTTATATCGGCTCCGGCAATATCGGGCGGAATACGACGATTGTACGCGCAAACTATTTTCTGCAAGGCAATTCAGAATTTTACAGCCATTCCCTGAAGCTGTGGGAAGGGCTGGAGGCGGAGTTGAATTACAACGTCATGCACAGTCAGCGCGGGTTGATCAACCTGTTCCATTCCGATGGTCAGCGCGATGCTTTCGCCCGACGTGGCAATTCGATGATCAACCAGGGCGATGATGCAATCCTGCTCGACCGTGAAGGGGTACGGGAAATCCTGCCCTATCTGGATTTCGAGCAGACCCGCTTCCCGATCTATGGCGGGCTGTTTCATCCGCGTGGTGGCACGGCGCGCCATGATGCGGTTGCCTGGGGCTACGCGCGCGGCGCGGATATGCGCGGCGTGGACTTGATCCAGAACTGCGAAGTCACCGGGATAGACATTGAGAATGGCCGGGTTACGGGGGTGCAAACCACGCGAGGGGCGATCAAAGCGAAAAAGGTCGGCATGGTTGCGGCGGGGCGGTCGGGGCAGGTGGCGGCAATGGCGGGCATGCGTTTGCCAGTGGAAAGCCATATCCTGCAAGCCTTTGTCACCGAAGGGTTGAA
>NZ_JAKDLJ010000020.1 GCF_030452865.1 Pseudorhodobacter sp. | reverse complement strand
AAAGATCGTATCATCTCCGCCTTCACCGGCCAAAATGTCGTCGCTTGATTGACCTTCCAGCAACAAGCCATCAGCAAACGGTGGCGGCGTATCGGAAGACTCTGTCTGGCTGTGATCGTCGTTCGGGTCGTCTACGGGCGTATCGACTGCGGACTCGCTCACGCTCAATTGGTCCTGCGCCGCAATATCCAACAGATCCACGCTGTCAGGCTCCGCGCCAGAGGGCTCTGTTGGATCCATGCTATCCTCCGAGGTCTCCGGTGCCTCACCGTCCTCCCCGTGTTTCGACGATGCCAAAATACCGTCTGCCATCACACCAGCAAACAACGCGCTCAAAAGCCCAAATAATCCCAACACGGCCACACCTCCGCCCAACGCCCATTGATCTTACAGCCCTGCCGTTAACCATGAACCAAGCTAACGCGCTGTAAGTATTGGGTTTATACGAGCTGATCATGGCACAAAAACGCCCATAAATCCAGCGAGCCGTGGCAAGCATGTGGCGAAATCTTCAAGTTTGGTTAAAATCTGCGGGACTTTGCGCGGCAAACGGGTCTTGTCCATGGCAATGCCATTGCTCGGGGTTCGATGCCCCGAGCAATGGCCCGCCCTCAATCATTGAAGACGCGCGACGGGTGCAGTTCCCCGGCCTTGTAGACCCCCACCGCCACCGCACGGCCCATGTAGCTTGCCCAAGCCTCCTCGCCGAATTCTGCGTTGGAGGAAAGTACGATCCCCGGATTTCCATTGCGTAGGCGGGCTGCCCCTTCCGGTGTCGTCGGAAGTTCCGGCAAATCCGCCAGCCCAAGCTCCAGCGGCAACAGATGCACGTCCAATGCAGGGCTGCGCGCCTCCCGCTCGATCTGCTCCAGAGTGATCCCTTGCGCGACCTCGAACGGACCGGACCATGTGCGCCGCAACCAAAGCACATGCCCGAGACAACCCAACACCTGCCCCAGATCCCGCGCGATGGATCGAACATAGCCGCCTTTGCCGCAGACCATTTCCAACTCCACATGGTCAGGGTCGGGCCGTGCGACAACTTCTAGGCTTTCCACCCAAAGCGGGCGGGCCGTAAGCGCCATTTCACCGCCGCCGCGCGCGATGTCGTAGGCGCGCTCACCGTCGACCTTCACGGCGGAAAACTGCGGCGGCACTTGCAGGATATCGCCGCGAAAAGCCGCCAGCGCCGCTGCGATATCGGCGTCGTCCGGGCGCTTCTCCTGCGTTGCCGTCACTTCGCCCGCTGCGTCATCGGTGCGGGTCGAGGCGCCGAAACGCACGACGAAACGATAGCATTTCAGCGCATCGGTGATATAGGGTACGGTTTTGGTTGCCTCACCCAAGGCAATCGCCAGCACGCCTGTCGCGTCAGGATCAAGCGTACCCGCATGGCCCGCCTTTTGCGCTTCAAACGCCCATTTCACCTTGTTGACAACGGTGGTGGAGGTAATGCCCGCAGGCTTGTCCACCACCAGCCAGCCAGAAATTGCCCGGCCTTTGCGCTTGCGTGCCATCGGGTGCCCCCATCCGCGGAAAAATGCGTGGCTATCGCGCCGGGCAATGGGCGTCAAGCGATGGCTGACCGTAAGCAGTGGGACATTTTGAAATATGTGACCTGAGCCCCCAAAACTCCTCCAACCTGGTATCGCGCCAGCCATCAGAAGGGCGGACGAACGAGAGTAGATTTACAGACGAACAGATCGCAGTCGATGATCAAGGATCAGGAAGCGGGCGAGATGATCGCTGACGTGTGCGGGCGGGGGGATCAGTTCGACAACGTTGCGCAAATAGAAATCCGGCCTGTCGGGATGGAATCGTCGGACGCGACGAGGTTACGATCTTTGGAAGAAAAGAACCGCAGGTTGAAGACGTTGCCGGTCTTCAGAACATGGCAACGATGGGTGAGGCGGTCGAGCAGCGCGGTCGCTATTTTGGCCTCCGTTTGCTCCTTCCGGGCGTGTGAACAGGTCTGTCAGGCAACGGGCTGCGTATGCTTGCCTGGGGTGAGAGGGGCTCGCGCGATGCCTCATGCCGGAAGCACGCCTTTGGCGTGGTGCATCGTCAGGCTGCGAACCATCATGACTCCAAACACGGGGCCGGGGGGCGGCCCCGGCAGGGTCATGACGCCACACACGGACGCGCAATCGAACATCCTCGCGCCACACTGTCGTGACCGCGAGAGTGCCCGCCGGTCGCGCCGGGCCAAATCCCCTGGCCTTTTTGTGCAGCGATTCTCTGGAGAGTTCGACTTTGGCTTGAAACATCATACATCTGCTAAGGCCTTGGAAGGCCGCGCCGGCGTGCCAGTTGTGTGCCCTGCCTGTTGGGTTCGAGCGGTGGAGTACCGTGTTCAAGCAGAGTCGCAGCCGGGTGAAGGCAGTTGCGCTCCGTCGTATGTCCAATGCGCTGGCCGGTTAGCTATCGGGTGGAGGCCCCATCGCTGACAAGGGCCGAGGATGCCGGATTTGAACACGCCATGCTCCCCTCTCGGCGGATTGCCATACATTCGTCTTTCAGACAACGGATTGAATGGTTCTTGGGGGAAATTAAAGGATTCAAAGACATCGACACATGTTACGGTAAGATCAACGAAAACTACACCACCCTCACACCTATTGTCGCAACTGTCATCAGGACACGGTTAACGTCAAAAGGCTTAAACGATGATCGCTGGGATGTGCGCCGACACCACTCGCGGCAGTGCAATAGGCGCAAGGAGAAAGGTGACTACGATGTAGTCCTTCACCTCCTCACCTCAATTCAACAGTTTATTTCCTCCAAAAATTTTTACCGATAGGATCGGTTGTTACCAATGATGATAGCTCCATTTTAGGCAAGCAATCAGCAGTGGTCATTGGCGTAAGCTGAGCAAGCGGCAACTTGGTCCTGCACGGCATGCTACAGCCGGCGAGCCGTCCAACAGCAACCGCCCGGATCATCGGCCCGGAATCGCCTGCCTACTGCCAAACCATACGCTTGATGGCACGCGCATGATCCGGCGTGGCGACGCCGCTGTCGGCGGCGAGTGCATGGCTGGTGGGCAGCAAAACGTCCGGTTCCACCACCCGGTCCACCAGCCCCCAGACCAGCGCCTCTGTCGCCTCCACTTTCTGACCCGCCATCAGGATCATCGCCGCCCGCGACGCACCCACCAACCCAACCAATCGCGGCACGTCGGAGGGTTGCGGCAAGAACCCCAGCTTCATCACCGGGTAGAAAAACTTGGCCCCCGGCACCGCAAGCCGCAGATCACAGGCCAGCGCCATTCCCATCGCGCCGCCCGCCAAGGTGCCATTCAGCGCCGCGATGGTCAGGCAAGGCAAAGCGGCAATCGCACCTGACAGGCGTTCCCAAACCGGGTCGGTAGCAAGGCCAGCGCGGACTTCATCCAGGTCGGCACCGGCGGAAAACACGCGGCCCGTGCCAGTCAACACCAGACACCGTGCGCCCTCACGCCCCGCGCGTTCGACAATTTCGGCCAAATCCCGCAGCATCGCCCCGGTCAGGGAATTCGCCTTTTCGGGTCGGTTGATGGTGGCGGTCCAGATACCCCCCTCAACCGTGAGTGAGATCATTCAATCAGCCCCACGGCGCGGCGAATATCGTCATCGCGCAGAGAAACCTCTTTGCCCAGCCAGGCATCGCCGCCCGGACCACACATCCACAGCATCAGTTTCGCGGGCCAATCGGCAGGGATATGCACGGAAGGGTCCAGAAAGCTGACCGGGTTGATGCCGCTGGCCTTGATTTTCACCTGCATATCGGTCGCCACGGTTCCCGGCGACATGCCCATGATCCGCAACCCATTGCCGCCTTCTTCCAGATGCGCGGCGCGGGTGAGCATCGCCGCCCCCGCCTTGGCGGCGCAATAAGCGCTCCACCCCTCCAAGGGGCTATGCGCCGCACCTGACGAAACTGTGATGATGGTGCCGCCGCGTTTGCGCATCAGCGGAATCGCGGCACGCATCCCGTAGAATACGCCTTTCAGATTCACGTCGATGGCGCGCGACCACGCCGCAGGGTCGGCGGCAGACAGCCGGGAAATCGGTTCGATCACACCGGCATTCCCGATCAGCACATCCAGCCCGCCGCAATCCTTGACGATCCGGCTCATCGCGGCACTGACCGAGGCCGCATCGCCCACATCGCACCGGATCGCAAGCGCCGAGCCGCCAATTTCAGCGGCCAGCGCCTCAATCTCCTGGCCCGAACGCGCCAGCAGGACGACGCGCGCACCTGCTTCTGCGAACACCCGCGCGGAGGCTGCACCGATTCCCCGGCTCGCACCGGTAATTGCGACGATCTTTCCCTGCATTCCGTTTCTCCGACCTATATTTCCTTCGCCCAGCCTATACCAAGCGCAGTTCCCGGACCAGATGCGCGCGACATTTCGCTGCAATTGATCGCCGAGCGGTGATCCGTCGCCGCCCTACCCCCTTGACCCGCCGCCACAGCGGGCCGATGCTGCACGGGATAATTTCAACGGAGATCTACCCATGTATCGCTGCATTTTCGGGACCACCTCATTGCTGACTTTGACAGCCCTGCTTTCCGCGCCGGTTTTCGCCGATGTCACACCGGAGGAGGTGTGGCAGAACTGGCAGTCCTACGGCAACAGCTTTGGCCAGAAATTCACCGCCGGGTCGGAAAACCGGGAAGGCGATACGCTGACCATCACTGACCTGAAAATCGAAATGGGCCAGAAGGGCGAAGACGTCAGCGGAACCATCCCGGAGGTTGCCTTCCGCGACACCGGGGATGGCAAGGTCGACATCACCATGTCGGAGGAATATCTGGTGACGTTCGCGATGAAGAACGCCATGGACAAGCCTTCCACCTTCACTCTCAACATCGCGCAGAACGGGATGACGATGACAGCCAGCGGCACACCGGACGCGGTGAGCTATGATTTTTCGGCGGATTCGTTTGAACTCAATGCGCTGGACTTTACCGCCGACGGCAAGCCGAAAGAGATGGATATTGATGTTACGCTGGCCGATGTCGCAGGCACCTACAACGTCTCGCCCGGTGACAAGATCAACGTCGCCTCAACCTTTTCGGCGCAAAGCATGACGCTTGAGGCAAGCGGCAAGGGCGACACCGACGCAGCTACCTTTAGCGCCAGCGCCGAAATGAACAATCTTGCCGGCGGTTCCTCCAGCACGATGCCAAAGGACGCGCCGAAAGGGGATATGACCGCGCTGCTTGCGCTTGGCTTCACCACGGATGCGTCATTTACCTATGACAGCGGCAATCTCTCGTTTGAAGGGGTGGATGAAGCCGGCACCAAGACCAGTATCGACACGACATCCGAAGGCGGCAGCCTGAAAGTCGCGCTCGACCAGTCGCGGATCAGTTATGGTGCCACCGGAAAAACCGTGACAATCTCGGGCGAAAGCTCCGCCCTGCCGATTCCGGGACTGTCGGCGGCATATGACGAAGCGACGATCAACTTCTCCTTGCCGATGGCAAAAGCGGCTGAACCGCAGGATTTCGCTTTCGAGACGCGGCTTCAGGGGCTTACGGTCTCCGACACGATCTGGGGCATGGTTGACCCCGGCAAGACGCTGCCGCGCGACCCGGCCAATCTGGTGATCACCACCACAGGCAAGGCGACGCCCCTCGTCGATCTGATCACCGAGGATGCCGCCGCGATGGCGGGCGACAAAGCGCCGTTCCAGCTCAACGCTGTGAATCTTGACGCTCTCAATGTATCGGTCGCCGGGGCGGAGTTGACGGGCGACGGCGCGTTGACATTCGACAACACGCAGCCGCCGCTGATGGGGGGTGTCGCACCGATGCCGGTGGGCAAGATCAACGTGTCACTGACCGGGGCGAACACATTGCTCGGCAAGTTGCAGGCGTTGGGACTGGTCGATCCGCAAATTGTGATGACCTTCGGGATGATGTCCGGCATGTTGGCGAAACCCGGCCCGACACCCGACAGTCTGGTGTCGGAAGTTGAGTTTCAGGAAGGCGGCAAGATCCTGACCAACGGAAACCCGCTGCCGTTCTGAACCCACAGCGGAAGGGGCGGCCCGGTGCCGCCCTTTTTTCCAGACGTATCTGCCCGGCTGCGGCTTGCTTTGGGGCGCTTGGCGGATTACCTGCCAGCAGACCCAAAGGAGATTTCCTGCATGACACCTTCGCTTGAACGGCTGACCGAGGCTTTGCTGACCGCCGCCAAGCGCGCCGGGGCCGAGGCGGCAGATGCGATTGCCGTGGACGGCGTCGCAACCGCTATCGACATTCGCGCGGGCAAGCTGGAACAAGCCGAACGGTCGGAGGGGACAGAGCTTGGGCTGAGGGTGCTTGTCGGCAAACGGCAAGCCTGCGTTTCGGTTTCTGATACCTCCGATACCAGCATCGCCGCCGTCGCGGAACGCGCGGTGGCCATGGCGAGAGAGGCACCTGACGATCCCCACGCCGGTCTCGCGGACCCGTCGCAGCTTGCCAAGGGTTGGGATCTGGCGCGGCTTGAACTGTGCGATCCGTCACCCGAGGTCGATTCCGCTGCGTTGGAGGAGGATGCGCGCCGCGCTGAAAGCGCCGCGATGGCCATCGCCGGGATCACGCAGGTCGAGGCGAGCGCGCACCAATCGCGCCGCCGGGTCCATCTGGCGGCAAGCAACGGGTTTTCGGGCGGTTATGCACGGTCTTCCCGCTCCATCTCCGCCGTGGCCTTCACAGGTGATGGCACCGGGATGGAACGGGACTGGGCTGCCGAAGGGCGCATCTATGCCGCCGATCTGCCCGGCGCCGAGGAGATCGGCGCTTTGGCGGCGGCCCGTGCCATGCAACGGGTCGGCGCGCGCAAGCCCAAAACCGGGGCGTTTCCGGTGCTGTATGATGAGCGGATATCATCGGGGTTGATCGGGCATCTTCTGGGCGCGGTGAACGGGTCCAGCATTGCGCGCGGGTCAAGCTGGTTGCGCGACGCTTTGGGCCAGCAGGTCTTGCCGAAAGGGCTTTCGGTTATCGAAGACCCGCACCGCATCCGCACCACGGGAAGCCGCCTCTTTGACGGTGAAGGCTTGCCAACCGCGCGGCGCGCGATTGTCGAAGATGGCATCCTGACCGGGTGGGTGCTGGATCTTGCGACCGGGCGCAAGCTGGGCATGGACAGCACCGCGAATGCGGCGCGGGGGTTGTCCGCGCCGCCCTCGCCCGGCACCTCGAATATTGATCTGACGCAAGGCACAAAAAGCCGGGCGGATTTGCTGGCGGATATGGGAAGAGGGTTACTGGTCACGTCGCTGATCGGATCCTCGATCAATCCAACGACTGGCGATTATTCACGCGGGGCGTCTGGTTTCTGGGTGGAAAACGGGCAGATCACCCATGCGGTGAACGAATGTACCATCGCGGGAAACCTGCGCGACATGCTGCTGCGGATCACGCCTGCGAATGATGCGCGCGCGCATATGTCGACGCGGGTGCCGTCGCTGCTGGTCGAAGGGCTGACGCTTGCCGGGGCATGATCTGGACGCCGACCTTGATCTTTTGGTCGCGGCTGCCCGCGCGGCGGGGGATATTGCGATGCGCTTTTTCAAGCGCGACCCGAAAGTCTGGGAAAAGCCGGACGGCTCCGGCCCGGTGACAGAGGCCGATCTGGCGGTGAATGACATGCTGCACGAACGCCTGACGGCGGCGCGACCAGAATACGGCTGGTTGTCCGAAGAAACCCCGGACAATGCGGATCGGCTTTCAGCACAGCGGGTGTTCATCATTGACCCGATTGACGGCACCCGCGCCTTTCTGGGCGGCGAAGTCAGCTTCGCCCATTCGCTTGCCATTGCCGAAGCGGGCAAGGTAATTGCCGGCGCCGTGTCTCTGCCTGCGATGGACCTCCTGTACGCAGCCCATGCCGGGTCTGCCGCGGTGTTGAACGGGCGGGATATCAGCGTCTCCGGGGCAAATGAGGCGAAGGACGCGACCGTTCTGACGGCAAAGGCGAATATGGCGGAACACCACTGGGCCGGTGGCGTCCCGGATGTGCGTCGTTCCTTCCGGCCCTCCCTGGCCTATCGCCTGTGTCTGGTTGCCGAAGGGCGGTTTGACGCGATGCTGGCGTTTCGTCCGACGTGGGAATGGGACATCGCTGCGGGTGCATTGATCGCCGCACGCGCCGGAGCGACGGTCAGCGACGGCGCGGGGCGGGAGTTGCACTTCAATCAGCCTGACCCGCGCACTCCGGGGGTAATTGTGGCCGGTTCCGCGCTCCATGCCCAATTGATGTCACTGCGCGGCTGAGTTTTTCAGGTATTTTTGCCAAGATGAAATCCGGTCGTCAGCACATCGCCAGGACGCGGCGTTCAGATGCCGGGTACGGATTGCCCCTTGGCCTTTCGCCGATGGATGCGCATATTGGGTTCAAGGCTTTTGACGAAAGAGGGACGGAATGTTGACGTTTGGCGAAAAATTGGGCGCGGCGGCACCCGGTACGGATGAGCTGATCAAGGATGGGTCCGAAGCCAGTTTCATGGCGGACGTGATCGAGGGCAGTGCCGAGGTGCCGGTGATTGTCGATTTCTGGGCGCCGTGGTGCGGCCCGTGCAAACAGCTTGGCCCGGCGCTG
Source organism: Pseudorhodobacter sp. (assembly GCF_030452865.1). Taxonomy (GTDB): domain Bacteria; phylum Pseudomonadota; class Alphaproteobacteria; order Rhodobacterales; family Rhodobacteraceae; genus Pseudorhodobacter. The sequence continues at coordinate 10,551 of NZ_JAKDLJ010000020.1, read as the reverse complement.
GAGGCTGCTGTCACCGCTGCCAAAGGCAAGGTGCGGATGATCAAGATCAACGTCGATGAAAGCCCGAATATTTCGGCGCAACTGCGCATCCAGTCGATCCCGACCGTCTATGCGTTCTATCAGGGCAAACCGGTGGATGGGTTTCAAGGCGCGCTGCCCGCGTCGGAGTTGAAGGCCTTTGTTGATCGGGTCGGCGCCCTTGCTGGCGATGGCGGGTTGGCAGAGGCGATTGAAGCCGCCGAAGCGATGCTGGCCGAAGGGGCCGCAACCGATGCCGCCGAAACCTTTGCCGCCATTCTGGGTGAGGAGCCGGAAAACCCGGTCGCCTATGCCGGATTGATGCGGGCGCATCTGGCATTGGATCAGGTGGCGCAGGCGGAAGCTTTTCTGGCGGCCGTACCCGCCAAGATCGCGGGTGCCAAAGAGGTGGAGGCAGTGCGCGCGCAAATCGCCCTGCTACACCAAGCAGCCAACGCAGGACCAGAGGCGGACTTGCGCGCCGCGGTGGAGGCAGACCCCGACAACCTGCGAGCGCGCTTTGATCTGGCACAGGCGCTGCATGCAGCCGGCAAGGTGGACGAAGCGGTGGATATGCTTTTGGACCTGTTCCGCCGTGACCGCGAATGGAATGATGCCGCCGCAAAGACGCAACTCCTGACGATCTTCGAGGCGCTGCCGCCGAAAGACCCGATTGCCCTGAAGGGGCGGCGCAGATTGTCGTCGATGATATTTGCCTAATGCCTGGCGCAGACTAATTGCATTGATATGAAACACGTCCGCGACTTACCCGACACGATCCCGATTTTTCCCCTGCCGGGGGCGTTGTTGTTGCCGCGCGCGCGCTTGCCGCTGCATATCTTTGAGCCGCGCTATTTGCAGATGCTGGAAGACATCCTGAAGACACCGGAGCGGTTGATTGGCATGATCCAGCCCCGCGAGGTGCCGATCAATCAGGGACCGGAGCCGAAGCTGCAAAACATTGGCTGCGCCGGCCGGTTGACGGGCTTTTCGGAAACCGAGGATGGGCGCTACATGATCTCGTTGTCCGGTGTGTCGCGGTTTCGCATCCGGGAGGAGATCAGCGGCTTTGTCCCCTATCGCAGGGCGCGGGTGGATTGGCAGGATTTCACGCGCGATCAGGGCACAACCGAGGATGACCCCGGTTTTGACCGTGAGGGTTTCATGGCGCTGTTGTGTCGATTCTTTGAATCAATGGAGCTGTCCACCGATTGGGAAAGTCTGGCAGAAGCAGAGTCGGAATTGCTGATCAATTCGCTTTCGATGCTCTGCCCGTTCTCTCCGGAGGACAAGCAGGCATTGCTTGAGGCGCCGACCCTGACGACGAGACGCGAAACAATGGTAACGCTGATCGAATTTGCCCTGCGGGGCGGCAACGTTGATGAGGTATTGCAATGACTGACGCCGCTCCCGCTCCCACGATCGACCGCCGCATGTTGGAAGCGTTGGTCTGTCCCGTTACGCAGGCCACCCTGGCCTATGACGCCGAGGCGCAGGAGTTGATTTCCAAACCCGCAAAACTTGCTTTTCCGTTGCGCAACGGAATTCCGATCATGCTGGTCTCGGAGGCGCGGGAACTGGACTGAAGGAGGCAGGCATGAAACATCTTTGGGCCTATGCGGCCTTTATTCTCGGCGTTGTCGCAATCGGCAGCCTGATCGGCGTCGCAACTTTGCCGGGCGAATGGTATGCCGGACTGAACAAGCCGGGGTTCACGCCGCCAAATTGGGTCTTTGGACCGATGTGGACCGCGCTTTATGTACTGATCGGCTGGGCTGGGGCGCGCAAATGGATTTACGGCGGCGCACAAGCGCTTTGGTGGTCGCAGATGGTTCTGAACTTCCTGTGGTCACCGGTTTTCTTCGGTCTGAACATGCCCGTAGCGGCGGTGGTCGTCATTGTGTTGACATGGGCCGCGATTGCCGCGTTCATCCTGCGGGAGTGGAACAGCGACCGCACATCGGCGGCGTTGTTCATGCCCTATCTGGCTTGGGTCACGCTGGCCACCGCGTTGAACATCGGGATCGTGGTCCTGAACTGATCGGCGCAAATGCGGTGTGAAAGGGGGCAGTTGCCCCCCTTTTCAGATACGCTCAATCGCAAGCGCAATGCCTTGCCCGCCGCCAATGCACATCGTGATCAATGCAGTTTTCCCGCCAGTCCGCTCCAGCTCATACATCGCTTTCACGGTCAGGATCGCACCGGTTGCGCCGACCGGGTGACCAAGCGCAATTGCGCCGCCGTTCGGGTTCACCTTTGCCGGATCAAGGCCCAACTGGTTGGTGACCGCAAGTGCCTGCGCCGCAAACGCCTCATTCGATTCCACCACGTCGAAATCGCGGACGGTCAGGCCGGTTTTCTGCATTAGCAGGCGCACGGCGGGGATAGGGCCAAAGCCCATCACCTCGGGGCGGACACCGGCAACGGCATAGCCAAGAATGCGGGCGCGCGGGGTCAGGCCGGCCTTATTTGCCGCGTCACTGCGCGCCAAAACCAAAGCCGCTGCGCCATCGTTGATGCCTGACGCATTCCCCGCCGTCACGCTGCCGTCTTTTTTGAAAACCGCGCGCAAGCCCGCCAACGCCTCGGCATTCGTGGCTTTGGGGTGTTCATCGGTGTCAAAGATCGTCACACCTTTGCGGGTTTTCACCTCCACAGGAACGATCTGATCCTTGAAATAGCCAGAGGCGATGGCGCGGGCGGCGCGGTTCTGGCTTTGCAGCGCGAAAGCGTCCTGTTGCGCACGACTGATACCATCCTCGGCGGCGACATTTTCCGCCGTCACCCCCATGTGGCCAGTGCCGAAAGGGCAGGTCAGCGCGCCGGTCATCATGTCGATGGCCGCGGTATCGCCCATCTTTTGGCCCCAGCGGATGGCGGGCATGATATGGGGGCTGCGGCTCATACATTCCGCACCACCAGCAAGGGCGAAATCGGCGTCCCCCAGCAGCAGCGACTGTGCCGCCGAAACAATCGCCTGCGCGCCGGACCCGCAAAGCCGGTTCACGTTCATCGCTGGTGTGGTTTCAGGAATGCCCGCCTGCATCGCCGCCACGCGCGACACATACATATCGCGCGGTTCGGTGTTGATGACATGGCCAAAGACCACGGTGCCGATCTGGCCGGGTGCGATGCCAGCCCGCTCAATCGCGGCTTTACTGGCGATGGTGGCAAGGTCGATCGGCCCGAAGCCGGAAAGAGCGCCACCAAAGGTGCCAATGGCAGTGCGCGCGCCAGAGAGGATGACGATATCGGTCATGGGATCAGCCTTTTGGTTTGTGGTTGTCAGGATGGGCGGCCTTGAGCGCCGGGATGTCGTTCAGATGTGCGGTAATAGCATGGATGCGCGGAAAGCCGGATATATCGATTCCGACACGCTCGGCATTATAGACCTGCGGCACGAGGCAGATATCGGGCATCGTCACCTGCGCACCGTGACAAAAGCGCCCGGTGGAGGGGTGGTTCAGCATCCGCTCAAACGCTGCAAGCCCTTTGCCGATGAAATGCTGTTGCCAGACCTCGGCGGTCATTTGCCCGCAGGAATGTTGCGCGGCATAGGTGCGGACCGACAGATTGCCGACAGGTGCAATCTCCATCGCGATGGCATAGGTCAGGGCACGCACACGGGCGCGATGAGCCGGGGCTTTGGGCAGGAAATTTGCGGCGTGTTCCTCATCGAGATATTCCAAAATCGCCACGGATTGCGTCAGCGACAGCCCGTCGATTTCCAGCGTCGGGACGAGCCCCTGCGGATTGCGCGCAAGGTTTTCGGGGCTGTTCTGTTCGCCTTTGACCAGATCGACCGGAGTGGACGCATAGGGCAATCCGAGCAGGTTCAGCGCGATACGAACGCGGTACGCCGCAGAGGATCGCCAATAGTCATAGAGTCTGATCATCCGCTTTCCCCCTTCTCCCGTCACTGCCAGATTGCATCGAAGGCAGGGCAGTGACAAGGGCAGCGAAACCGAGAAACACAACCGAATAATGCTAACCCGCATGGTTTGAAATCCGGAGATTTGGGCGATAGTCTTGCGAATTGCGTTGTCGAGGCGGTAAACTCGGGAAATCGAACGAGGGAGACGATATGAACCGCGTTGTATTACTGGGAACCAAGGGTGGACCAGCGGTCCGGGCGAACGCTGCAATGCCGACCTCCAGCCTGCTGGAACTGGACGGGCGCTGCGTGGTGGTTGATTGCGGGTTGGGGGTGACGAAGGCATTGGTGACGGCGGGAATGGACCTGAAACAGTTGGACTTGATCTTCATCACCCATCTTCATTCTGACCATATCCTTGAACTCGGCCCCTTGATCCATACCGCCTGGACAACCGGCAAGACCGGCGCCGTTCGGGTTTACGGCCCGCCGGGAATCAGCACCTATTGGCAAGGCTTCATGGCCTCTGTCGCTTATGACAGCGATATTCGGGTGAAGGATGAAGGCCGCGTTCCGTTGGATCAACTTGTTACGGTGATCGAATATGACGAGGGAACGATCCTTGACGATGGAATTCAGGTCCGCGCTTTGCGGGTGCCGCACCCACCGCTCGCCGACTGCTTTGCGCTGCGATTTGACGGTAGCAAATCCGTTACCTTCAGCGGCGACACCGCCTATTTCCCGCCGCTTGCGGAATTCGCCTCGGGCTCTGACCTGCTTGTGCATGAGGCGTTGCTGCCTGCCGGGGTAGAGCTTATCATCAGCCGTACGGGCTTGGGCGACAAACTGCGCCAACATCTTTACAACTCCCACACGCGAGTCGAAGATGTGGCCCGCATCGCGCGCGCAGCAGGGGTCGGCAGGCTTGCCTTGAACCATCTGGTTCCGGCGGATGACCCCGGTATCGACGCGCAGGATTGGCTGTCGCAGATTGCGCCGATATGGAATGGCATGGCCGAAGTCGGCACCGATGGAATGGAGATTTTGCTGTGAAACTGATGCGGTCATGGGTGGAAAGCGCCAATAACCCCGACGGTGAATTCCCGCTGAACAACCTGCCTTACGGTGTTTTCTCGGTCGCAGGCGACGCGCCGCGTTGTGGGGTTGCGATTGGCGACATGATCCTCGATGTAGCGGGGATGGAGGCTGCCGGTCTGTTGCGGATTGCTGATGATTTCGTGCTCGACGTTCCGTTCTGGAATGAGGTGATGGAACTGGGACCCGACGCGTGGCAGCGCTTGCGCATCATCCTGTTCGGGTTTCTGACTGAAGCATCGGAAACCAAAGACGCCCTCACCCGCTATTTGGTGCCGCGCGAAAAGGCGCGGATGCATATGCCGCTTTTGGTGGCGGAATACACCGACTTTTATGCAGGTATGCATCACGCAAAAAACATGGGCGCGATCATGCGCGGCTCTCCCGATCTTCCGGCGAATTGGCTGCATATCCCGATTGGGTATAACGGGCGCGCATCCTCGGTCGTGGTATCCGGCACCGACATTCGCAGGCCGTTGGGACAAACCAAAACAGCGGATGCCAAGGTGCCGGAGTTTGGCCCAAGCAAACGGCTGGATATCGAGTTGGAGATTGGCGCGATTGTCGGCACCGGCTCCTCCCTCGGGCAACCGATCACCACCGCGCAGGCGCAGGAAATGATCTTTGGCTATGTGCTGCTGAACGATTGGTCCGCCCGCGATATTCAGGGTTGGGAGTATCAGCCGCTCGGCCCGTTTCAGGGCAAGGCTTTTGGCACTACGATCAGCCCCTGGATCGTCAGCCCCGCCGCCTTGGAACCCTTCCGCTGCGCGGCCCCGGCGCGTGAGGTGCCTCTGCTGCCGTATCTGGAGGAAACCCGGCCCGGCTTTTACAACATTGAACTGGAGGTGCTGATGCAGTCCGAAGGGGCGGCAAGTGCCAGCACCATCGCCCGCACCAACTACAACCGGGTCTATTTCTCCGCCGCGCAGCAACTGGCACATCACGCTGTTTGCGGCTGTGAGATGAATCCCGGCGACCTTCTTGGCTCCGGCACCATTTCCGGGCCGGAAGCGGGCGAATTCGGATCACTGATGGAACTGGCTTGGGGCGGCAAGAAGCCGATCAAGCTCGACAGCGGCGAGACCCGCAGCTTCATTGAGGATGGTGACCGGCTGACCTTGCGTGGTCATGCGCAGGGCGATGGCTTCCGCATCGGCTTTGGCGATTGCACCGGGCGGATTTTGCCCGCAGTATCCATGCCAGGCTGGTAATGCAGGCGCTTCTCATCGTCGGGATGGGCTTGCAGGGCGCGGTTTTCGCGCTTTGGGCGGTTGTGATGTTTCGCACCCTGTTTCGCCTGCGTGCGCAAGCTGTCGCCGAAACCGGCCACGCCTTCCCCGGACCGCTGGTGACACTGCGCACCTTCCTGGGGTTCCTGACGCGCCCGGAATATCAGCGTGACCGACGGATGCTGCTTGCGCTGACGCTGCTTTTGTTTGCGATGATCGGTGGTTTGGCTTTGCTGGCCCCCGGCCTGAAATCCGGCTAGACCACTTGCCCATGCGCCAAACCTTGCACGAAATCTATGACACAAAGGTTGCCGATGGCAGCCTGAAGGCTGACCCGGCGCAAGAAGCCGTACTGCCGAAGCTGGAGGCGCTGCGCCTTTGGGCGGAAACCACTGGTCCGCGTAAATCCGGCCTGCTCTCCGGCCTTTTCAGCAAACCCGAACCGGTGCCGAAAGGTCTGTATCTTTGGGGTGGTGTCGGGCGTGGCAAGTCGATGCTGATGGACCTGTTCATCGCCCAAACCGACAGCCCCGCCAGGCGCCGCGTGCATTTTCATGCCTTCATGCAGGAGATTCATCACGGCATCTTCGAGGCCCGTAAACGCGGTGTCGATGACCCGATTGAACCTGTGGCGGAAGCGATCACCCGCTCGGTGCGACTGCTCGCCTTTGACGAAATGCAGATTACCGATATCACCGATGCGATGATCGTCGGCCGCTTGTTTGAAAAACTGTTTGCGGCAGGCGTTGTGGTCGTCACCACCTCCAACCGCCCGCCAGAAGATTTGTACAAGGACGGGCTGAACCGCGCGATCTTTTTGCCCTTCATTGCAATGTTGCGCGACCGGATAGAGGTGGTTTCGCTGCAAAGCCCGAATGACTACCGCCAACACCGCCTGGAAGGCGCGCAGGTTTACTTCCACCCGGCAGGCAAGGCCCGCGATGCGATAGACGCGATCTGGCAAGACCTTTCGGGAGGGGGCGGTGGCGAAGTGCTGCGCCTTCCGGTCAATGGGCGAGAGGTTGAGCTACCGCGTTTCGCCAACGGCGTTGGCCGAGCGACCTTTTGGGAGTTGTGCGCAAAGCCGCTTGGCGCTGCCGATTATCTGGCGATTGCCGATGCGGTGCGGGTGCTGATTCTGGAGGACATCCCGCAGCTTTCTTCCAGCAATTACAATGAGGCGAAGCGCTTTGTCATCCTGATCGACGCTTTGTATGAGGCGAAGGTGCGCCTGATCGCATCGGCAGCCGATGAGCCGGAGCGGCTTTATATCGAAGGCGAAGGTTCGTTTGAGTTTGAGCGCACCGCCAGCCGCTTGCGCGAAATGCAGGCGGTGGGTTGGGGCAAGTAGTCAAAGCATTTGCCAAATCAGCCGCAGCGCCAACGCGGTGGAGGTGATGACCAACAGCGGTTTGATCACCTTTGACCCGATCCGCATTGCCAGTCGCGCACCCAGATAGGCCCCGGCAATCTGCGCCACCGCCATCGCAAGCCCGATGATCCACCACGGCGCGCCAGAGGCGGCAAAGATCAGAAAGCCGCCGAAGTTGGAGGCGAAGTTCAGCAGCTTGGTATGCGCCGTTGCCTTCAACACCCCGTAACCCGCCAGCACTACAAAGCCGATCATGTAAAATGACCCGGCTCCGGGGCCGATCAACCCGTCATAAACCGCAACGAACGGCACGACAAACGCGATTAATTGGGCGGGCGTAAACCGTTGCATTCGGTCCAGATCATCCAACCCTGGCTTGAACGCGAAAAACGCGGCAATCGCGATCAGGATCGCGGGCAGGCCAAGGCGAAACACATCAACCGGGATCATCCGCGCAAGGCTCGCCCCCGCCATGCCAAAAGCCAAAGCGATCAAGGCAGGCAGCGCCTGTTTGCGCAGATTGACCTGCCCCGCGAGGGCATAGGACAAAGTGGAGGTCGCCGCGCCGAACATCGCTTGCAGCTTGTTCGTTGACAGCGCCTGTATCGGCGTGGCCCCCGCCAGCAGCAGCGCAGGCACCGTAATCAAGCCGCCACCCCCGGCGATGGCGTCAACAAACCCCGCCGCAAAAGCCGCGCCGATCAGCAGAAGCGCCAGTTCCAGTGAGACCTCAAACACTCAGGAAAACTCCTGCATGGCGTAGCCTTGCAGATACAAAAGTGCGGTCAAATCACCATGGTTGATGCGAATGTCACATTGCGCCGCGACAGCGGGTTTGGCATGCAGCGCCACGCCCGCGCCCGCGATGCCCAGCATCCCCAAGTCATTCGCGCCATCGCCCACCGCAATCACATCGGCGGGCGCTATCCCCATTTGCGCCGTGATATCCCACAATGCCTGCATCTTCGCCTCGCGCCCGAGGATCGGCTCCGCCACCGTACCGGTCAGCTTGCCATCCTCTATCTGCAACACATTGGCACGGTTTTCGTCAAACCCCAATTTTTCCGCGATGTGGGAGGTGAAAGCGGTAAACCCGCCAGACACCAATGCGGCGCGCGCGCCGTGCGCTTTCATCGTGGCCAACAACACCGTCCCGCCCGGCATCAAGGTGATCCGGTTGGCAAGCACGTCATCTATCACCGCTTCGGGCAACCCGCGCAACAATGCCACCCGTTCACGCAGGGCGGCGTTGAAATCCAACTCTCCATTCATCGCTTGCGCGGTGATCTTCGCAACATGCGCGCCGACGCCAGCCTCATCCGCCAACTCGTCTATACATTCCTGCTCGATCATGGTGCTGTCCATATCGGCCAACAGCAGACGCTTGCGGCGGTTCTCACTCCGCTGCACCACCAGATCAACGCCGAGCGTCTGCAAATCCTGCCAAACCTGCCACTGATTTTCGGGCATCGCGGCAACTTCAAATTCCGCCGCCACCGAGGGGTTCAGCCATTCCGCATCACCGCCACCCCATGCGTTGCGCAAGGATTGCACGGTCTCGCGGGTCAAAACCGGCGTGTCTGGGTTGGTCAGAAGTGTGGCCGTGAACATGGGGCGTTTCCAATGACAAAAAGTCGTGATCTTCGATCCGGCCGAATTGACGGTCTCGTCCCTGCCAGAACCGGGTCTCACCGAAATATCGGTCTTTGGATGGCACGGCAAAGCCGCAACAGTCAATGGAATGGTGACCCCGACAGGATTTGAACCTGTAACCTGCCCCTTAGGAGGGGGCTGCTCTATCCAGTTGAGCCACGAGGCCGCCGACGGCGGTTGACCGAGAGAAACGCGCTTGCACCCTTATGGCGGAGAATTTGGTCACTATGCAACCCGCCCAAGCGGATATCGTGACGCTTCGCGCCCAAAATGGCGTGTCTGATACCGGCCATCCGCAGTTTCAACCGCAACACTGCCTTTGAACGCAGAAAGCGCGGTCTGGATTGCCCGAACCCCCTAGCTCGTGGACTGTTAGCGATAACGCCACCCTTCATCGAGGCTTGGACAAGCGCCCGGTTTACCGGTAACACTTGGAAATGATCCTGACAACAAGGCAAAACGAGTTGACCCAAGCCCCCCGCATCGACCCACGCCGCACCCTGACGCTTCGCGATGTATCGGAGGCGTGCGGCGTCTCGGAGATGACGGTCAGTCGTGTTCTGCGCAATCGGGGCGATGTCTCCGCCGCCACTCGGGAACGGGTGCTGACAGCGGCGCGGACCTTGGGCTATGTTCCGAACAAGATCGCCGGCGCGTTGGCAAGCCAACGGGTCAATCTGGTTGCCGTGATCATCCCGTCGATGTCCAATATGGTGTTCCCAGAGGTGATGACCGGGATCAGCCAGATATTGGAGGACACCGGGCTGCAACCCGTGGTCGGCGTGACCCACTATCTGCCTGACCATGAGGAATCCGTTCTGTACGAAATGCTGTCCTGGCGCCCGTCCGGCGTTATTCTGGCTGGGCTGGAACATACCGATGCAGCCCGCGCGATGATGGAGAATTCGGGCATTCCGATCGTCGAGGTGATGGATGTCGATGGTACGCCCGTCGACAGTGTGGTCGGCATCTCGCACCGCCGCGCCGGGCTGAAGATGGCCGAGGCAATCGTCGGTGCGGGCTATAAACGCATCGGCTTTCTGGGAACCATGATGCCCCATGACCATCGCGCCAAGAAACGCCTGCAAGGGCTGGAGGACGGACTTGCCGAAGCGGGAATTCAGCTTGTTGACAAGGAGTTCTATTCGGGCGGGTCGGCGTTGCTGAAAGGGCGCGAGATGACGGAGGCGATCCTCGCGCGCAATCCTGATCTTGATTTCCTGTATTATTCCAATGACATGATCGGCGCTGGCGGATTGCTCTACTGCCTTGACAAGGGCATTGACGTGCCAAACCGGCTTGGTCTG
>NZ_JAKDLJ010000288.1 GCF_030452865.1 Pseudorhodobacter sp. | reverse complement strand
GCATCGCATCCTGAACCCGAAGATCGTGATTCCGATGCACGGCGAACACCGCCATCTGCGCGAACATTCTCGTGTGGCGATGTCGGCAGGGCGGCAGTCGGATGTGGTGACCAATGGCATGATGATCGACCTGACCGGCGATGCGCCGGAAGTGGCGGAATATATCGAGGCGGGGCGAACCTATCTCGATGGCTCAGTGATGATCGGCGCGCGGGATGGCGTCGTGCGCGACCGCATCCGCATGGCGCTGAACGGTCATGTCATGGCAACCCTGCTTCTGGATGAATCGGATGAACCGCTGGGCGATGCCTGGGTGGAAATCAAGGGTCTGCCCGAAAAGGGGCGCACCGGGGCCACACTGGCCGATACGCTTGAAGCCGATCTGACCGAGTTTGTCGATGGCGCGGGCAAGAAGGTGCTGCGCGATGATGACAAACTGGATGAGGCGGTACGCCGGGTGATTCGTCAGGTCTGCATGGAAGAAATCGGCAAGAAGCCGGAAGTGACTGTGGTGGTCAGCCGCTTGACCGAAGGGTGATACGTAACGGATGCAAGTGAGTGCGCTGTCCGGGTTTGCCTGACTGAGCATCAAAGGATGGCAATGAAAAAGGCGCGGCGGGTTGGCCCGGCGCGCCTTTTCTTTTTGTTTTAGGTTGAGGATCAAAGGAAGAAGCGATCCTGCCCGGGTTCTTCCGAGGGCATTGCATGCGACCTGCATTCACCTTGGGGGACTAAATATCTGAAGCCGATTAAACGCAACACGCTCCAGAGTGTGTCGCGTTCAATGGGATTCACCGAGCCAAATGAAAGCGTTATTCTTTGCAAACGCTGCCGCATTAGGACAGATGAATGCTTGGTTCTGATCAAACGCGATACAGCTCTAGCTGTCGCTGTCGTCCGACAGGGCCGGTTCGACCTCCGCCTCATCCGCGCTTGTTTCGGTGTCGAGGCGGAAACTGCGCAGAATGAAGTCCGGCACATGGTCTCCCATCCCGACCACGCGGTCATTGCCGCCGTTCCCACCGTTCCCGCGCCGGTTGTCATTGCGGTTTCCGCGCCGATCGTCTCGGTCGCGACGATCATCACTCCGGTCTTCGCGCCGGGTGTCACGGTCCCGGCGATCATCGCGGCGGTCGCCGTTACCTTCATCTCTGCGACTGTCCCGAAAACCATCGACAACATCCGGTTCTTGGGGCAGGGCTGCCTGCGCGGTGCTGCTTGCTTCGGCTACCGGTTCGCCGCGGTCTTCGTTGCGGTCGGACCTGCGATTGCGGCTACGCGTTCTCTCCGGGCGTGGCGCATCGTCTTTCGTGGCGGGGGCATCGGAAACCGCGCCCGCATCGACAGCCAGTTCCGCCGTGGCATCGGGTTTTTTACGGCTGCGGCTGCGGCGCTCGGGCTTCTCGGCATCGGCGGCTTTGGCTCGGCGTGGCCGTTCCTCGCCCACCTCGATCCCCGCCGGCAATTCGCCACGCGGGATCGGCCTGCTGACCAGTGTTTCAATCGCGGTCAGGTATTTCGCATCTGATGGCGTTGCCAGCGTAAAGGCTTTGCCTTCGCGGCCTGCGCGTCCGGTGCGACCGATGCGGTGAACGTAATCCTCCGGATGGGTCGGCACGTCGAAATTGAAGACATGGCTGACTGCCGGAATATCCAATCCCCTGGCGGCCACGTCAGAGGCAACCAGCAGATGCACGGTCCCGTCACGAAACCCGTCCAACGTGCGCGTGCGCACCGATTGATCCAGATCGCCATGAATGGGGGAGGCGTTGAACCCATGCTGTTTCAAGGACTTGTAAACAACATCAACATCGGTCTTGCGATTGCAAAAGATGATGGCATTGGTACAAGCCGCACCCTCGGCGCGGATGATCGCCCGCAAAACCGCGCGCTTTTCAGCAAAGCTGCGATCCTTGCGGCTTGGTTTTACCTCGATCAATCGCTGTTCGATTTTTTCCGAAGTCGAATTCTCCCGAGCGACTTCGATCTTCACCGCAGCGGAAAGGAAAGTGTTAGTGATTCGCTCAATTTCCGGTGCCATGGTGGCGGAATAGAAAAACGTCTGGCGGGTGAATGGCGTCAGGCTGAAAATCTTTTCGATATCCGGGATGAACCCCATGTCGAGCATGCGGTCAGCTTCATCCACCACCATGATCTGCACACCTTGCAACAGCAGTTTGCCGCGCTCAAAATGGTCGAGCAACCGGCCGGGTGTGGCGATCAGCACGTCTACGCCGCGGTCGATCAGCTTGTCCTGTTCGCCAAAGGCGACGCCGCCGATCAAAAGCGCCTTGGTCAGTTTGGTGTATTTGGCGTAAATCTCAAAGTTTTCGGCAACCTGTGCCGCAAGCTCCCGCGTTGGGGCCAGCACAAGGCTCCGCGGCATCCGGGCGCGGGCACGGCCTTTGCCCAAAAGCGTGATCATCGGCAGCGTAAAGCTGGCGGTTTTGCCGGTGCCGGTTTGCGCGATCCCCAACACGTCACGGCCTTCCAGCGCATGCGGAATCGCCTGAGCCTGAATCGGGGTCGGAGTTTCGTAGCCAGCTTCGGCAACTGCCTTGAGCACGCGGGGGTCCAGCGCGAGGTCGGAGAATTTGGTCATATGCGTCCTGTGACATGCGGTATCGGACCGCAAGAATAGATTGGGACGCTAGATTTCCGGGCGCCCCGGCGTCTGATGCCCGTAGGCTCGTTTGCCACTAACGCCAAATGCTGCAAAGGTCAAGTTATCGCCGCTTTTTGCGGGGTTCATTCCTTCTTGCCCGCAATTCTTGCGCGCTTTCTGGCCCGCATCGCTGCTATGCGCCGAAACAACCCGCCGGGGTCATCGTTCAGCCGTCGCAGCAATTCCCTTCCCAGCGGGGCCGACGTGGTGTCCACCTCCGCCGCCAGCCAGAGCGGGGCCAGCAGGTTGATATCCAGCCCGCCGGTTGCCAGCGAGAACGGCGTCATGCCCAGTGGCAACTCCGCTTGCACCCGTTTCAACCCGAATGGTTCCTCCGGCGCCTTGCCGGAATGCAACCGCTCAAATTCATAGAGTTTCATTACCGAAAACAGCATCCCCATTTCGCGGGCAAGGCTGCGTTCTGCTTCCGTCCCGCCGTGCTCGCCAAAGGTGATCAGCGCGGAAATCAGCCAGCGCGTCGAGAGTGCTGCGAGCAAATGCGGGCTTTGCTCCTGCCAGAAACGACGGAAGAGCGCGGGGGTATGTGCGGGATATTCGCGTTTGCGCAGATGCGCGACCGCAAGCCCATGTTGCAGCAACAAAGCACTTTGCCCGACAAATTCACCCTGCAATTCATGGATTTTGCTGATGTATCTGTCCGATGGCGCTGGCGGTGCGACGGGTTCGGTCAGCAGCGCCTTAAGATCGCTATCCAAAGGCGCAAGGGCTGCACAATCCGCCGCGCCCAAAGGTTTGCGGCGCTGTTGCCATTGCGCGATCGGCCCGTCAGGTGCGTCAGGATAGGTCGCGGCCATGTGCGGCCCTTTCGTCGTGGTTACGCCATCACTTCCTTGGTGGCCGAAAGCGTGAGTTCCGGATAATCGCGGATGATGCGGTCAATGTCCCATTGCAGGCGGGTCAGGAACACGGTGTCACCGTCGCTGTCAAAGGCGACATGGCCCTTGTTCACGGCTTGAAACCGCTCCATCTCCGCCTTTGGCCCGCTAACCCAGCGGGCAGAGGTGAATTGCGATGGCTCAAACCGCACCGGCAATCCGTATTCCTGTTCAATCCGGCTGGCGAGCACATCAAATTGCAACGCACCCACGACGCCGACGATAAAGCCGGAGCCGATTGAGGGTTTGAACACTTTGGCCGCACCTTCCTCGGCAAATTGCAGCAGCGCCTTTTCCAGATGCTTGGCTTTCATCGGATCGCCCGCGCGCACACCTTGCAACAGTTCCGGCGCAAAGGAAGGGATGCCGGTGAATTGCAGTGCCTCGCCTTCGGTCAGCGCATCACCAATGCGCAACTGGCCGTGGTTCGGGATGCCGATGATATCGCCGGCCCAGGCTTCATCGGCCAATTCGCGGTCAGCGGCGAGGAAAAGCACCGGATTGGTGATCGTCATCACCTTTTTCGACCGGACATGGTTCAGCTTCATGCCGCGTTCAAAATGCCCCGACGCAAGCCGGACAAAGGCCACGCGGTCGCGGTGTTTCGGGTCCATATTGGCTTGCACCTTGAACACAACGCCGGTCACGGCGCTTTCTTCAGGCGCAACTTTGCGCGTGGTGGTGGGTTGCGGCTGCGGTTCCGGCCCGAATTTGCCGATGCCGTCCATCAACTCCTTGACGCCGAAGGAATTTATCGCAGACCCGAACCAGATCGGTGTCATTGAACCATTGAGCAGCGCCTCCCGGTTCAGCGCAGGCAGCAGCGCGCGCGCCATCTCCAGTTCTTCGCGCAGTTTGGCCAGCATTTCGGGGGGGATGTGTTGCGCCAGCTTGGGATCATCCAACCCGTTGATCTTGATCGTTTCGGCAACCCGGTTGCGGTCAGCACGGTCCATCAACTCCAACCGGTCGTTCAGAATGTCGTAGCATCCGAGAAAATCACGCCCGGAGCCGATGGGCCAAGACGCGGGGGAGACATCAATTGCAAGATTCTCCTGAATCTCATCAATGATTTCAAAGGTATCGCGCGCTTCTCGGTCCATCTTGTTGCAGAATGTCAGGATCGGCAGGTCGCGCAAACGGCAAACTTCAAACAGCTTGCGGGTCTGGCTTTCCACACCTTTCGCGCCGTCGATCACCATCACCGCGGCATCCACGGCTGTCAGCGTCCGGTAAGTGTCTTCGGAAAAGTCGGAGTGGCCGGGTGTGTC
>NZ_JAKDLJ010000287.1 GCF_030452865.1 Pseudorhodobacter sp. | reverse complement strand
GGCAACCGCCGCCATCAGCCAAAGATGAAATCATCCGCCGATATTTGCGATAGATGGGTGTCTTGCAGCACAATTCCGCCGGAGCCGTACCAGATCGTGACATCTGCACCGTCCTGCGCGATATTCAACTGGGCATAGCTGGCCCTGGCGTAGGTGATGTTCAGGATATCGGTGCCATCCTCATAGTCGGTGACGGTATCCCAACCGCTGCGGGCGGTGAAGACAAAGGTATCGGCCCCGCTGCCCCCGGTCATCTGGTCATTCCCGAGGCTTCCGATCAGCGTGTCATTGCCTGCGCCGCCCTCTATCGTGTCCCAGCCGGGTGCGCCGTCCAGAAGGTCATTCCCATCGCCGCCAGAAAGCCGGTCATGGCCGATGCCGCCTTCAATCGTGTCATTGCCGCCTGCACCATCAATCACGTCATGGCCCAGATGCCCCATCAGAAGATCACCATCACTGCCGCCGGTGATCGTGTCATGCCCCGCCAACCCGCGCACGGTGTCAGAGCCGCTGCCGTTGCCTACATAAATATCGCTGCCGATGCCCAGATGCACCGAATCCCGGCCATCACCGCCATAGACAACATCATCGCCCGCTTGGGCAAAGATCAGATCATCGCCATCGCCACCATCCAGCGTGTCGGCCCCATTGCCGCCGGTCAGCGTGTCATTGCCATCGCCGCCTGACACCATGTCATCGCCCGGCCCGCCGATGGCCTCATCATTGCCGACACCGCCGGAAACGGTATCATTGCCGCTATTGCCATGCAGATAGTCATTGCCATCATCCCCGCGCAGCAGATCGTTGCCGTCACCCCCCTCGATCCGGTCATCACCGGCGCGGCCCATCAATGTATTGTTGCCCTTGTTGCCAGTCAGGTCATCGGCACCGCCGGCACCTTCCAAAGACAGATTGGCAACGCCCAAAAGCGCGGCTTTGTTGATATTGCTGACCAATACCAGGTTGACGGAACTGAGCAGCAGATCGCCCCCTACCACATCAATCTTGCCGGTTTCAGAAGCCAGATCAGCCAGCACCTCAATCCCGCCGCCAAGCGTGACAGCGACATTCGCACCAGGCGTCAACGCCAGGGCATAGCCGCCAGTGGACTGGCTGCTGGTGCTATCGCCTTGGGCGGAAACAGCATAGCCTGAAATACCCTCTCCAATCGAATAGAAGCCATCGGAGTCTTTGTCCGTATATATCACCCCGGTTACAAAGACCTTCGGCACGTTCTGGGCGAATTCCTGCGCCACCATGGAACTATTGAGCGGGCCAATGCCAGCGAAGGAGAAAGTGCCGGCCAGTTGGCCGATGCCTATCTCTTCATAATTGCCATTCAGGATATTTTCACGGTGACCATGGCTACGAAACAGATCCTCATGCTGGGTGACGATGACGGTGTTCAAATCCAACACGCCGCTGGTACCCTGGACATCCAGATTCTCCCCAAACCAACCGGTCCGGACATAGCCTGCATTGAACGCGCGGTCGGCGGGTGCGTTACCGCCCGGTCCCTCGTGCTGAAACAAACCAGTGTCCAGCAACCATTGTGATTGCGTATCTGCGGCGTTGTTCAGCAGTTCATTCGGCGCCAAGACCTGTTTGGCACTACCGTTGAGCGTTCCCGCAGGCAAATCCGCGTTGAGAGCGATCCCAAAGCGCGCCGCCTCGGCGAGCGGATCAAGACGGGCCCGGTTGACCAGTTCCAGCATTAGTTGTTCTGCGTCACTTAGGGGCATTAGGATCTCCTCTGGCGGGCTCGACGAATGGCTTGGGTCGCTGTCTATGCCCGCCCAGTTTACAATTATCTTTCAGCTACCCCGTATGAAAGCGATAAATGCACAAGATTGGGCGCTGGTATGGCCCCGATAAGGCAAACCGGGGTTTTCTGAAATAAATGCCCGCATTTTGCCTGAAGCTATGGTTTGCCCGCCAACGATGCTGCTGCCAGATCCCGGATCAGGGCTTCGGGGATGTCGACATGGAACGGAGTAGCGGGTTCGTCCGGCATATCTGGTGAAAACACCACACCGCGCGCCTCCGCCAGGGTTTGGTTTGCCGGTGCCAGTCCGGCCATGAACCTTTGTCGCAGGCTGAACCCCATCATCCCCCGGCGGGACAGCATTGGAACCAACGCCTCCGGCGGCGCTCGACGCAACCGTGTCACCAAAGGCCATAAAGCATAGTCCAGGCCCAGCCGGTTGATCTGACGGATCACCTCAATCGCCCCAGCCGGCGGGCTGACATTGGCCTGCGGCGGGGGGGCGATTTTCAACGTTTGGCCCGGCGCCGCGGCGTCCAAAATTGGGCGGTGCAGCGCGTCACTTTTCAACAGGTCATAGTTCACCGCATGGACGGGGCCAAAACTGTCCCAGCGGGTCAGGTTGCGGTGATACGCAAAACGCGCGGCGATCATTGGCACCTCAAGAAAGCTCTCGATGGTGCCAAGGGCAATGTCCTTGCCTTCGCGCACATATTGGGAATAGAGCGATTCCGCATAGCGATCCTGCCTGCGCAAATAGCAAACGATGGAAATGTCGAAAACATCTTTCCATGGCTCAAAGAACGCCTGCAACTTGTCGCGTGGCAGGCTTAATCCCTCCTCGCTCAGGATCAGGCAATTGGCGCGGCTGGCGCGAAATTCCTCCCAGATCAACGCGCGTTCTGCGGCCATCACCTCTGGCCCGTCCAACGTGGCGCGATAGATGAAATTATGCGCAGGCAGATCCGGGTGCGGGTCGCGTCCGGGGTCGGGATAGCAAATCCCGGCCTTCAGCAAGGTCGCGCGATTGTCGCGCAGCGCCAATTGGATAGAGGTGGTTCCGGTTTTATGGGTGCCGACATGCAGTACCAGCCTCGGCCGTGCCTTGGGCTTGGATTGAAAGGGCCACATTACCAATACCTCTCCGGTGTCCAGTGATAGGTGGGGTCGGTCAGGTCATCAACCGGGCCACAGAATGGAGTGCCCCGTTTGCAGCCCAGCCAATCCCCGTCTTTGGAGCGGACAAGCAACCGGTCTTTCAGTCGGTAAAGCAGCCATTGCATCGGGCGCAAAACATGGTTGGGATCAGCGACCTCCAGTCCCAGACCGGGGGCATCGGCGCCAAGGCTGTAGTTATCGTCATTCTGGCACACCAACCGCCAGATATCCGCCTGCCCCGGCACCATCACGCATTTCCAACGCGTGCCGAGAAAGGGATGCTGGATGCCCTTGGCCATGGTCACGCGGCGGTTGGCGAATACCCCGTCCAGATAAAGCGGTGTAGCCGCCCCTGCGGCCCGCAAGGCCATGTGGTAGCCATCACGCAGCGCCAGCCCCGGCCAATCGGGCAGCGGGTCGGGGGCGCGCAAAAGCTGCGGTTGGCCCCGTTCGGCACCCAGTCCCGGTCCGAAATCACCCATTGCGGTGCCCCGATATCAGCACTGCCGGATCGCCTGTCACAGCGGCCAGTTCCTCTTGCCAGAATGGCTCTTCCATACATATGGCAAGACGCTCGTTGTAATGGGCTTTCAACGCCTCAAAATTCTCCGCAAAGCGGTCGATCTCGGCATAAAGCCGGGTGGCGGCGCGGGCCACAGTGCGCCCATGTGCGCCGTCTTGCGGGCGATAGATATATTGCGTCCAGTTGTTCGGATTGGTCAGGATCACTTGCGTCAAGGGTTGGCGTGAGGCGGTGTCGCGGCGAAAATCCTTGGAGGCATGGGCGGCCTTCGCACCTGCGCTGCGGTCGATGGGATATTCCGGCGTCATATACATGAAAAAGTGATGTTCGGCCTGCCCATGGCTGGCATCGCTTTGATCCAGAATTTCCTGAATGATCTCGGGCGGAAGCTGTTCAAACCGCTGATCGAAACGGCGGAATTCGCCCAGGCGCTTGACATAGCGCGGCGCAAAACCATGGGTCAGGAACATCTCACGATCATTGATATCGGCAAGGATGCTGGCGTAAAGTTCCAGCCCCAACGGGTCCGCCACGCCCAGATGCGACAGCGCGCGTTGCAGGAAAAACTGCACCAGCGTATCGGCATTTTCCTGCCCGTAGCACAGGTTCACGATCAGGCCGTGGCTGCTCGACATATATTCCTGTCCGTAGGAGTGGGCCGGTTCGTGCCAGGAGGCCAGATTGGGGTTGGACATTACGCCATGCCCGCGCGCCCGGCCGCGCAAGGAATATTCAATATCATCGCCACGCAGGAAAAACGCCGCCGGATAGCCGATATCTGTCAATGCGGCGTAGGGCAGGCTTTGAAAGATGAAGGTGGAATATTCGGGGTAATGCGCGGCGGCAAGATCCCCGATCCCTTCGATTCCAGTGATCTCGCGTCCGTGGCGCAGAAAGCGCGGGCGGATCACCTCGCGCTTGCCGGTGATCGACCCCCCGGCAAACCGCCCCCACATGGAGCCGTCTTCCCACAGAACACGGCGATTGTTCTGGCGAAATACCGGCGTGGTGAACATGGTAGAATCGCTGCGAAACAGACTGGCCGCCCAGTTGCGCCGCAGGCTTTCCAGCGAAATCCCCAGATCATCATCCAACAGCAGCACTTCATCGGGGGTGACGCTTGCGGCCTCCAGCCCTTTTCGGGCGTGCAGCATCACTTGCGCCATATTGCCGCCGCCGCCCAGATTGGCCCCGGCATAGACAAAGACATTGAACATCCCCCCCGCCGTTACCGTGCTGTAATCGCGTTTGCTGATCCCGTTTGACGCATCCAGCACGACAAAGGCGGTGTTGCGCAAAAAGTGGCCGTAATCGCCCAATGCCGCCTCCCGGCGCAGTTGGGCAAACAGCGCCACAATATCGCGACTGCGCCCGAAGGTACGCAACAGCACCACCAT
>NZ_JAKDLJ010000286.1 GCF_030452865.1 Pseudorhodobacter sp. | reverse complement strand
GCATCGCAGGAGGCTATACAATCGCCAATGATGTGGTGATCGAGAACGCAACGGGTGGCAGCGGCAACGACCGGCTTACCGGCAACGATGCAGACAACACCCTTACCGGGAATGACGGAAACGACACTCTGCTTGGTGCCGATGGTAATGACAACTTGCACGGTGGCGCGGGTGATGACTATCTCCACGGTAACGCTGGCAATGATACCGTTCTGGGCGGTATCGGGAACGATACGGTGATTGGTGGACCCGGTGATGACAACATTTCGGGTGGCATCGGCAATGACCAGCTTACGGGTGGCAATGGCGAGGACACGCTGAACGGTGCCGCCGGCGACGATCTGATCTTTGCGCAAGCCGGGGATGATGTTGTGTCAGGCGGCGATGGACTGGATTCGGTGCATCTGGGAATTGGCAACGATATCTATAATGGGAACGGAAGCGGGTCGGATACGGTGCGCGGCCTTGCGGGCCATGATACCATCACGGGCGGCGATGACGGCGACGTGCTGATGGGCCATCGCGGCAACGATGTGATCGACGGTGCCGGTGGCAATGATACGATCGAAGGCGGCGTTGGTCATGACAATTTGTCTGGCGGCGATGGCGACGATTATCTTGATGCCTCGGCGGGCTGGGACATGCTGAGCGGTGGCGCGGGAAATGACACGCTGAACGGTGGCGTGGGCAATGACAAGATGACTGGTGGGGCCGGATCTGATACTTTTGTTTTCGGCACACACAGCGGCTTGGATACCGTCACCGATTATGAGGACGGCATCGACCTTCTTCGCATCACATATCAAAATGCCAGCTTTGACACCCTGACCATCAGCCAAACGGGTGCAGACGCAACCATCTGGTACGGTTCGGGTGGAATTATGCTGGAGAATATGGCTGTGGCTGCAATAACGGCGGAAGACTTCATCTTCGCATGACACATGCCGGCAGAGGGACCGGAAGCGCATCATTCAGAGCTTCCGGCCCCGAGCCTGCTTGTGTGCGTCCGGTGCCGCCGCTGTTCGGGTGGCATGGGTCGCCGCCAGCGTGCAAATAGCTGGTAAAGACATGGTGGTCGGCGCGTTGGCACTGAACGTGGTCGCGTTCAGAAATTCCGTTCATGTCGGAATGCACTGGCGCTGCTAGGCGCCCCTGCCCCGCTGTGCGGCCGGTGCCGCGTAAGCGCCTGGCCGCCTGCACCCCAAGGTCGAATTCTGCCGCCCCAGAGATGGCCGCGGACGCTGAAAATCCACGCCGCGCGCCCGCTCCACGGTGCGTTCGTCGAGGCGCTTGTTCGCGCGACTGGGCGGGAGTTCACCGCCCAGCAACGGCGTCGGACATCCATTGGTTTCACATTGGTGGCTTCTCTTGTCATTTCGCGCATTGTATGGTTGCGGGAAAGCGGGAATGGGGGCGGCGATGGTAAAAGACGTTCGGGCAGTGGCGACAAAGCGGCAGGCTTACGATGTGGTCATCGTCGGCGGCGCGATCATGGGGTCAGCGACCGCGTGGTTCCTGACGCAAAACCCGGATTTTGACGGTACCATTCTGGTGGTGGAGCGTGACCCCGGTTACGAATTCGCGTCAACCTCACACACCAATTCCTGCATACGCCAGCAATTCTCATCAACGCTGAACGTTCGGATTTCGCAATTCGCGGCGGAATTCATCCAGAACCTGCCGAAGCATATGGGCCCTGACGCCCCGCGTCTGAAAATCCACAACTTCGGCTATCTCTACATGGCCGACACCCCGGCTTTTGCCGATGTGCTACGCGCGGGGCAAAAGGTGCAAACTGCCGCCGGGGCGGGAACGCGGGTGCTGACGGGGCAGCAGATCAAGGACGCCTACCCGTTTTACAACGTCGATGACATCCTGCTTGGCAGTCTCAACACGAAGGACGAAGGCTATTGGGACGGGATCACGGTGTTCGACTGGTTTCGCAGGCAGGCGCGTGCGAAGGGGGCGGAATATATCCGGGGTGAGGTGATGGCGATGACGCGCAATGCCGCTGGCACCGCGGTCGAAAGCGTGACGCTTGCCTCCGGTCAGGTGATTGGCTGTGGCCATGTCGTCAATTGCTCTGGCCCGCGCGCGGCGGCCACGGCGCGCATGGCGGGGATCGACCTTCCGGTGGAGCCGCGCAAACGCTACACTTGGGTTTTCACCGCCGAACAGCCACTGGACCGCGACTTGCCGCTGACCATTGACCCCTCTGGTGTGCATTTTCGTCAGGACGGCAAGCAAAGCTATATGGCGGGCGGTCATTCTGATCCCGACCCAGGTGCGGCGTTTGATGATTTCGCGATGGACCATAGCCTTTGGGAGAACAAGATCTGGCCCGCCATCGCCACCCGTATCCCACAGTTTGAGGCGATCCGGGTGCAGCGCGAATGGGTCGGGCATTACGCGATGAACACGCTGGACCAGAACGCGATTGTCGGCCCGCATCCGGAAGTCACGAATTTCATTTTCCAGAATGGATTCTCCGGTCACGGCTTGCAGCAATCCCCGGCGATGGGGCGCGGGGTGGCCGAATGGCTGACCTATGGCGAATACCGCAGCCTTGACCTTTCGCCGCTTGGTTACGGGCGGATCGCGCGCGGGGAGCCTTACCTAGAGGCCGCGATCATTTGAGCGGGGAGATTGAGATTAATGCAGATACCCTGACAAGCCCAGCCATTCCGGCCAGGGTCGCCGATGTCATCGCAGGTTATCCGGCGTCAATCGGAACGCAACTGCTGCGCCTGCGCGAGATGGTTTTTGCGGTTGCCGCCAGAACCGAGGGTGTTGGCCCTTTGACCGAGACGCTGAAATGGGGCGAACCTGCTTATTTGACCGAAACGAGCAAATCCGGCACGACGATCCGGCTTGGGATGCCGAAATCAGCGCCGGGAAACTGCGCGATTTTCCTGAACTGCAAGACAACGCTGATCGAGACCTTCCGCAGCCAGTTTCCCGATGACTTTCAGTTTGAGGGCAACCGCGCTCTGCTTTTATCCGCAACGGCGCCGCTGCCCGAAATTCCGTTGCAGTTCTGTCTGCACGCGGCATTGACCTATCATCGCACCCGCAAACGCGGCGCATAAGCCGCCTTCGGCCATTTACGCAGGATTTTCCGCCTGGACGGCGCAGGTTTGGCCGTTCAATTGCCGGGAAGTCGGGACGGCCCCGCACAGCGGCTTCCGATAATAAATTCTTCAAGTTTTTTCTGGCATTGCGTTGCATTTTCCGTACTCTGCCGGAAAGACACTGGCAAAGGGACTGGGAACTTGGCGAATGATCAACTGCCACTGATTTTTGACGGGCATAACGACGCATTGCTCAAACTCTACAAAGCTGGCGCGATGGCGGCGACCGCGGGGTTTGTGACCGGCTGTGAGGGTGCGCTCGATGTGCCGCAGGCTAAGGCAGGGGGATTCGGCGGTGGCTTTTTTGCCGTTTACGTCCCCTCCCCCTCCAACAAAGAGGCGCGGATGGAGGAGATGGTCAAACCCAAATATGACCTGCCTCTGCCTGAAATGGTCCCCATCGCCGATGCAATGCCGGTGGTGATGGCACAAGCGGCGATCCTGTTTGATCTGGAACGCAAAGGTGCGTTGAAAATCTGCCGCACGGTTGCGGAACTGCGTAAAACCCTTGGGTCTGGCGTGATGGCCGCGATCTTTCATATCGAGGGCGCAGAGGCGATTGACGCTGATCTGCACGGACTTGATGTGCTTTATCAGGCCGGGTTGCGCTCGATCGGTCCGGTCTGGAGTCGCCCGACGATTTTCGGCCATGGCGTGCCGTTCAGTTTTCCCAGTTCCCCCGACACCGGGCCGGGGCTGACAGAGGCGGGTGTCAGGCTGGTCAAACGCTGCAACCAACTGGGCATCATGCTGGATCTGTCGCATCTGAATGAGGCCGGGTTTTGGGATGTGGTGCGCCATTCAGATGCGCCGATTGTCGCCACCCATTCCAACGCCCATGTGATTTGCCCGCACAGCCGCAATCTGACCGACAAGCAACTTGCGGCGATTCGCGAAAGTGACGGTATGGTGGGGTTGAATTTCGCGGTCGCGTTCCTGCGTGACGATGGAAGGATGCTTGCCGATGTGCCACTTTCCCAGATGCTGCGGCATCTGGACCATCTGATCGAACATCTGGGCGAGGATCGGGTTGGTCTCGGTTCGGATTATGACGGCGCGACGGTTCCAGAACCCTTGACCAGCGTGGCAGGATTGCCCAGTCTGCGGCAGGCGATGGCCGACCATGGCTATGGCGCAGCGCTGATCAAGAAGATCTGCCATGAAAACTGGCTGCGTGTGCTGGAAAAAACCTGGGGCGGATGACGCCCTTGCAACGGATATGGGGCGATCAACGTCTCGATAAAACAACGACAACAACAGAGAGAGAGAACATGACATTCTGGAGCAAAACCCTCAGCTCGGCGGCGATGGCAGTCGCGCTCAGCTTTACATCAATGGCGGCGGTTGCGGAAACACCGCCCAATATGCTGGTGATCGCCAACCGCATTGACGACATCACCTCGCTTGACCCCGCGCAAAGCTTTGAATTTGCAGGCTCGGACGTGAACCAGAACGTCTATGGCAAGCTGGTGAACTTTGACCCACTCGATTTTGACAAAGGCTATGTTCCCGATCTGGCCACGGCCTGGACCGTGTCGGAAGATGGCATGACCATTACCTTCACAATGCGCGAGGGCGTGAAATTCCAGTCCGGCAATCCGGTTACTGCCGAAGATGCCGCAGGCTCCTTGCAACGCGCCGTGATTTTGAACAAGACGCCTGCATTCATTCTGAATCAATTCGGCTTCACCGCCGAGAATGTCAAAGACAAGATCAAG
>NZ_JAKDLJ010000285.1 GCF_030452865.1 Pseudorhodobacter sp. | reverse complement strand
GCAGAACTGCATTGGACGCCGGATGAGGTGGTCTACTATCTGACCACCGGTTTCACGCCGGAATATGACTCGGTTGGTGGCCATATGGCGCATGTGGTGGAAAACATGGCCCGCCTGCCCGAAAGCGACCCTGCCGCGATTGCCGCCTATTTGCAGAAGGTGGCCCCGGTCACCGATGGCGGCGATGATGTCGATTGACCCCGCCAAACCGCGCATTCTGATCGTTGGCGCGGGACCGACCGGCTTGACAGCAGCGGTGGAGCTTTCACGCCGGGGTTATGCGCCTGAAATCATCGAAAAACGCCCGACACCATCGCCGTTTTCACGCGCAGTCGGGATCATGCCGCATTCGCTCGACCTGCTCCGCCCCTCCGGCGTTTCCGATGCGATACTGACTGAGGCGATTGCATTTGAAGGCATCAGGTTTCACGTTGGCACACATCAGATTGGCCGTTTGCCGATGGGGTTTGACGCGTCATCGCAGGTGTACGGGCTGCCGCAGGATCGCACGGAGGCACTGCTGTCGGACGCCCTGCACCGGTTTGGGTCGAAGGTGCGCTACGATACCGCGCTGGATGGGTTGCGGCAGGCAGGGAATGAGGTGATCGCAACCATCAAGGGCGAAGAACGGGCTTTCGATTATGTTCTGGGGGCGGATGGTGTCAAAAGCCAGACCCGGCAATCGCTCGGACTTGACTATCCGGGGTTTGATTTGCCGGGCCTGTGGAGCATCGCCGATGTCGACAGCCCCGATTGGCGCGATCCGCATTGGTTTCAGGGCTTTATGCTGCCGCAAGGTCATATCGCGGTCGTTGTCCCACTCGCACCGAACCGGTTTCGGGTGATTGCAAGCCTGCCGGATGCGCTGGCGGCTTTGCCGGTGCCAATGCCGGTCACCACGCTGCACCGCGCGGGCAGCTTTACCATTTCGATCCGTCAGGTCATGCAATACCGCCATGGCCGCGTATTCCTTGCCGGGGACGCGGCACATTGCCATTCGCCGGTTGGTGGGCGCGGGATGAACCTTGGCATTGCAGATGCCTGCGATTTCGCAGAGGCGATGCGCAACAACGGGCTGGACGGCTATAGCGCGCGCCGTCACGCCGTGGCCAAGCGCGTGATCGCGGCGAGTGAGGGCGCGCGACGCATGCTGCAATCACCTAACCCGCTGGCGCGAGGTTTTGTTCAAGGCGCAATGCGGCTCGCGACCCGGTTCCCGCCGCTGGCGCATTTCGCGATGCGGCGCTTTATCGGCGACTGATCTCTACGCCCGGCCGAGCTTTTCCAGCCGTGCCGCGCGAAGCTGCGCGAAATCATCGCCTGCGTGATAGCTGGAGCGCGTAAGCGGCGTGGCAGAAACCATCAGGAAACCCTTGCCGTAGGCGGCTTTCTCATAGGCTTTGAATTCGTCCGGGGTTACGAACCGATCAACCCGGTGATGTTTCGGTGTCGGTTGCAAATACTGCCCGACAGTCAGAAAATCCACATCCGCCGCGCGCATGTCGTCCATCACCTGCCGCACGCCCTGTCCCTCCTCGCCCAAGCCCACCATGATGCCGGATTTGGTGAACATCGCGGGGTCCAACTCCTTCACCCTCTGCAACAGGCGCAAGGAGTGGAAATAACGCGCGCCGGGCCGCACCGTGGGATAAAGGCCGGGGACGGTTTCAAGGTTGTGGTTGAAGACATCCGGCCGCGCCTCCACCACCATTTCCAGCGCAGAGGCTGGGCATTTCAGGAAATCCGGCGTCAGAATCTCGATCGTGGTGCCAGGGCTGCGGTGCCGGATCGCACGGATGGTTTGCGCGAAATGCTCCGCCCCGCCATCTTCCAGATCATCGCGGTCAACGGACGTAATCACCACATGGTTCAGCCCGAGTTGCTGCACCGCATGGGCGACGCGCCCCGGCTCAAACGCATTCAGATCCTTGGGCTTGCCGGTTGCCACGTTGCAAAAGGTGCAACCGCGGGTGCAGATATCGCCCATGATCATCATGGTGGCATGGCCCTGCCCCCAACATTCGCCGACGTTCGGGCAGCCCGCCTCCTCGCAGACGGTGACCAGTTTCTGCTCTTTCAGAATGTCGCGGGTCTTCTTGTAACCTGCCGAAGTCGGTGCCTTCACCCGTATCCAATCCGGCTTTTTCGGTTGCGCATTGTCGGCGCGATGCGCCTTTTCAGGGTGGCGCTGGTCCGGAATTTTGAGATCACGCAAGCGAAGTTCCCCCTGACATGGCTATTTCCAATCAGATAAGCTGTTTTCAATGCAAGGACAACCGGACAGAGCAGGCTGCGACACGCTGCCCATCCTATCTTGGCTTACACGTTTAACCAGTGACCAAAACCATTTGTGAGTATCAAAATGTGTAAGAAAATGATCGCCGGAATTCTCGGCACCTTTATCCTCGTATTTTTCGGCGTCGGCTCTGCTGTCTTGATGGGCGATAAAATCGGGATGCAAGGCATCGCGATGGCCTTTGGTCTGTCCATCGTCGCGGCGGCTTACGGGTTTTGGGGCCATCGCCGGCGCGCATCTGAACCCGGCAGTCTCGCTGGGGGTTTTCATCGCAGGCCGGATGAGTAAATCCGATTTCATCACCGATGTCGTCGCCAATTCATCGGGGCCACGCTTGGCGCTGGTGTGATTCTGCTGATCGCGTCGGGCAAGGCCGACTACAGCCTCGTGCAAAACGGCTTGGGACAGAATGGCTATGGTCCGGGCTATCCCGGTGCATATTCCGCGCTTTCGGCTTTCGTGTTCGAAATTGTCATGACCTTCATCTTTGTGACCATTATCCTCGGCGCAACACAATCGGATGCGCCGGCCGACTTTGCCGGATTGGCGATTGGCCTGACGCTGACCGCAATCCGCGTGACCGGCATCAATATTACCAGTGCATCCGTGAACCCTGCGCGGTTCTTTGGCCCGGCGGTTTTCGTCGGGGCAAGGCTTTGGGTGATTTATGGCTGTTTTTCGCCGCCCCGTTGGCTGGTGGTGCCTTGGCCGGTATTGCCAACAAACTGCGGCTGACCAGCAATCTGGGCTTTTGAAATCAGGTGGGACGGGGCACCCCCGTCTCACACCTCCAGCGGGCTGAGGGCGCGGGCCGCCGCGATCAGTTCGTTCCCGCAACCACGCAGAATCAACGTCAGTTCGGCAAACCACGCGCCGCCCGATCCATCGGGACAGGCCAGCACGATCTGGCGCGCGGGTTCGGGGCTGGCGAAACGCAACCTGTCCAGATCCGGCACCGCTGCACATTCCTGCACCAGCGCCAGTTCCGGCAGGAAGGTCAGGCCAAAGCCCTGCCCGACCAGACCGCAGAGCGTGGTCAGCGAGGATGCCCCCAGATCGACTCGCTGATGCCGCCGGTCCATACCGCAAACCTCCAACGCCTGATCGGCAAGGCAATGGCCTTCATCCAGCAGCAAAAGCTGATCGGGGTTCAGCGTGAGTGGCCGCACATCCTCGACCCGCGCGCGCATATCGGCCAGTCGTTCCGCCCGGCCCGCAAGCAGAAAACGATCCTCGAACAGCGGCGCGATGGTCAGCCCGCCGGCATCTTTCGGCGCGGCAATGACCACCGCATCCAACTGCCCCCGTTCCATCGCGGCCAGCAGAACATCGGTCGTCGCCTCGCGCAGACGCAGATCGCGGGTGATATCGGTCTGACGCAGGATCGGCAGGGCGCGGGGCAACAGATAGGGCGCGACGGTCGGGATCACCCCGATGTTCAGATGGCCGACCAGACCCTGTTGCCGCGCCACCGCTTCCAACTGCGCCACCTCGGCCAAAATCCGCCGCGCCCGCGCCTCCACCTCCCTTCCTGCCGGGGTCAGGCGAATGTCGCGAGGCGCACGAACAATCAATGGCGCAGCAAGAGCAGCCTCCAGATCCTTGATCTGCATGGATAAAGCCGGTTGCGTTACAAATACTTTTTCCGCAGCACGCCCAAAATGCCGCTCTTCGCTGAGGGCGAGAAAGTAAGTCAGTTGGCGCAGCGTGACATTCATCAGCATTTCTTATCGTAATGGACATAATTTCCGATTTATAATTATTCCAAACAATCGCCATAGTACAGGCAAACTTGTAACCGCAGGAGTCTTGCAGATGACAAAACGCATCACCACCACCGCCGGCGCGCCGATTGACGACAACGACACCTCGCTGACCGCAGGTCCACGCGGCCCGGTCTTGTTGCAGGATTACCAGTTGATCGAGAAATTGGCGCATCAGAACCGCGAACGTATTCCGGAGCGTGTTGTCCATGCAAAAGGCTGGGGCGCGCTCGGCACGTTTACCGTCACCCATGATATTTCGCACCTCACCCGCGCCAAGATATTTTCGAAGGTCGGCAACACTTGCGACATCATTTCGCGCTGGTCGACTGTGGCGGGCGAAATGGGGGCAGCGGATGCCGAACGTGACGTTCGCGGCTTTTCGCTGAAATTCTACACCGAGGAAGGCAACTGGGATGTGGTCGGCAACAACACGCCGGTTTTCTTTCTGCGCGATGGGATCAAATTTCCCGACTTCATCCGCACGCAAAAGCGCCATCCGAAAACCAACATGCGTTCGCCCGAAGCGATGTTTGATTTCTGGTCCTCGCAGCCGGAATGTATCCATCAGGTCACCATCCTGATGTCCGATCGCGGCATCCCGGTGAACCCGATGCATATGCATGGCTACGGCTCCCACACCTATTCGATGTGGAACGCATCGGGCGTGCGCCACTGGGTCAAATTCCATTTCCGCTGCCAGCAGGAAATCAAGAATTACACCAATCAGCAGGCTGAAACCCTGATCGGCAAGACGCGCGAAAGCTATCAGGAACACCTGTTCCCCGCGATCGACAAGG
>NZ_JAKDLJ010000019.1 GCF_030452865.1 Pseudorhodobacter sp. | reverse complement strand
AACAGATCCAAGCAGCACACGCGCGCAGGTTAACGGCGAATTCCGCTATTCCGGCTTTCGTCCAAAGTTCGCAACGCGGGCTGCAGAATACGGCGTGGCGGAGGAACTTGACGCAATCCTCAGGGTGCGGACATGACCCTGAACCTTAACCTTGTCATTTTCGCCGTTTTGCTCGTGCTCTTTATTGGGCTGGCACTATGCCTTCTCATTCATGCTGACCGCCAGCGCCGTCGTAACCTTGCGCGATTGCGCCGCATTCGGTCCGAGGTAGAAATTTACGGTGTCAAACTCGGCCGCACCAAATTGGATAAACACGCCAGCAAAAGCCTGTCCGGGCGCGTCCAGCGGCATTTGGCGCAGACGAACCTCAAGGTCAGCGTCGCAGAACTTCTTGTTCAAATATCGCTTGGCGTTCTGGGGCTCTATTCAATTTTGGTCCTGCTTTTGGGGATCTCCCCGTTTTTCGCAATTCCCGTCGCGGTCGGCATTCCCGTCGCAACAGTAGCGTTGTTCATCAAGATCGCCAAAGCCCGCTATCGCAATGCGTTCACAGAGCAGTTGCCCGAAGCACTTGATATTTTTGCCCGAGGATTGCGGGCAGGTCGCCCTGTGTCGGATTCGTTAGGTATTGTGGTGAACACTGCCAAAGGCGCGATCCATCGCGAGTTTTCCCGCTGCTACGATGAGATTTGCATGGGCACGACTTTACCCAAAACCCTGGCCCGGTTGGAGACGCGTATTCCGACAGCCGAAGTCAGCTTCTTTTCGGTTGCCACATCGTTGCAATCAGAAACCGGTGGCAATCTGATTGAGACAATGGAGGGGCTGGCAGGCCAATTGCGCGAACGCCGCAAGCTGCGCAAAAAGGCCCGTGCCTTGTCCTCTGAAGCCCGCGCCAGCGCAGTCATCCTCGCCGCACTGCCTTTTGCCGTCACCTTTGCCATCGCGCTGCTGAATGGCGCGTATCTTGAACCTTTATATGCGGACCCACGCGGACGCATGATGGCAATGGTGGCCGTGACAAGCATCGTTTTGGGCGTACTCATGATGATCAGAATGGGAAAGCTCGATGTCTGAAGCAATGATTCAAATTGTTTTCAGCCTCGTATTTGGCAGCCTTCTGCTGACGTTTCTTGCAGTCGGCGCCTTGCTCCGATTTGAACGTCAGCGCGGTTATTTGGCCGCCCGCCTAACACGCGCCAATGGTACTGGCCCCGCGCGCCGTGCGGCCAACTCTGCGTCACGGGGTGGAAGCCTGGCCCATGCGCGCGACCAACTGCGCCGTGTCATCGTGCGGATGGGCGAACGACTATCGGTGATCTTGGGAGGCGAGGCGCGCGATACTGCCGCCGATCTGTCATCAGCCGGATTTCGTAGTCGTGATGCCTTGCTGATCTATGCTTTTTTGAAAACCATTTTGCCACTCTTGGCCTTGGGTCTCGGTACGGTCTGGCTGTTTATGACCAAAACCGTCGGAATGGAGATGGTTCTGCCAGCGGCCACTGTCCTTGGTATCTCGTTGGGTTTGTCTAAAGGCGTCGATGGCTTTGTGGGCCAGCGGCGAAAAAAGAGATTGGCCAGCATCCGCCGCGGCTTTCCGGATATGCTTGAATTGCTTGTGATCTCCTCGGAGGCGGGCCTTGGGCCACAACCCGCGTTGCAGCGTGTTGCATTGGAACTTGCATCAACCAGTTCTGAACTTGCGCATGAGGTTCTGCAAATGGTGTCCGAGATGCGGATGACGAATGATCGGCGCAGTGCCTATGAAAAGTTGAATATACGCGTGCCTTTGCCAGAAATCGGTGTGTTCACCCAGACGCTGGATCAATCGGATACTTACGGCACACCATTTTCGCGGGCAATGCGCACTTTGATCGACGAACAACGCACCAACCGCCTGATCGCTGTTGAAGAAAAGGCGGCGCGGTTGCCTGTCATTATGACCCTGCCGCTCATCTTCTGCATCATGCCTGCCGTCTTTGTCGTTCTGATCGGGCCTGCCGTCCTGAGTATTTTTGACAATATTATTTCTGGAGGATGATCGGTATGGCCCATCCCTGCACCCGCTGTTTTGATCGTTTCCGGGGCGATCATTCCGGGGCTGTCGCGATTGAATTCATGCTGATCGCGCCAATTCTATTTGCCCTGTTGCTAGGGATTATCACCCTGGGCTATTTTGTGGGAATCAGCCATTCCGTCAGTCAACTGGCCACCGGGGCCGCCCGTGTCTCCGTGACCGGTCTTGATCAGGCCGAACGCGAAAGCTTGGCCGAGACATATCTTGCTCAGGCGGGGTCGCGCTATCCACTACTCGCGACCGATGCGCTGACCTCCACCGTTACGTTCGACGGCACCGATCCCGCAGGTATTACCGTTAAGGTGGTTTATTCCGTCGATGGATCGCTGCTCGACGTTGCGAACGGGTTTTTGGGTCTGGGGATCACCAACATAAATGGGAGCGCTTATCTTGCATATTGATCCGCTCACCCGCTTCACAAATGACGAGAACGGCGCTGTAGCGGTTATCGTCGCCTTGCTGCTGACCGTGCTTATGGGTTTTACCGCCCTTGGTGTTGATGTCGCCTGGCTTTACAAAGAGCGCGCGAATCTGCAATCCATTGGTGACCTGACGGCGGTCAGCGCCGTGGCAACACCGAATGACGCCACCCCTCGCGCCGATTATGTCTTGGCGCGGAATGGCAAAACGTCCCAAGCGCTGGAAACGCTGGAAACCGGACGCTTTCTGCGCAATCCGGAAATCCCGCCGCAAGATCGATTCAGTACCTTGCCCGCAGGCAGCGATGGTATCAACGCAGTGCGGCTTTCACTGCAAGATGATGCAGCCCTGCATTTTGCCCGCATCTTTTCAAATAAAACCTATGTCACGCTTGATCGCACGTCACTTGCGACCCGCACGGGCGCCGCAAGCTTTTCGCTCAGCAGCCATATATTGGAGATAGACGGAACAACGCTGAACAACGCCCTGACCCAGCGGTTTGGCGCGGCGGCAAGAATTGGCCTTGGCGATATGCAGATTCTGGCAGGCACATCCGTAAATCTGGGTGGCCTGCTTAAAACCCTTGATGCACAGACAGGCAGTCCATCGCGCAACCCTGCCAAAATTCTGAATGCGACAACTTCGGGTGGGAAACTGATCGCGGCCCTGCAAACGGTGTTGCCGTCGCAAGTCAGCAATGCCCTGAACGGGCTGCAAGCGGCAACGGGGTCTGCATCTTTTGACGTCGCATCTCTTATTGGCGGTATTGATACGGAACTTGGCTTGACCGCAACCGATTTTCTGGCAGAGATTGACATCTCCGCATTGGATGTAGTCCGCGCCCTTGTCGCGGCGAAAGCCATGGGGGAGGGCATCACAGTTGACGCAGAAATCAACGTGCCCGGCGTCATCAACGCCCAAACCAACCTCATCGCAGGTGAACCCCCAGCCCATTCTGGTCTGATCGCGTTGGGCGAAAAAGGGGTGCAATTGCACCGGGCCGCTGTGCGCCTGAAATCCGATGTCAAAATCGAACCGAACCTCTTGGGCAATCTTGGTATTGGCATTTCGGTCGCAAGCGTTTCGCTTCCACTCTATGTAGAAGCTGCAGGATCAACGGCCACATTGGAGCAACTCAGCTGCAACTTGCCGTCGCCCCAATCCGTCGCGGCCACCTTTTCTACAGCGGCCACCGCATTGCATCCAGCCAATGGCACCTCGGTAGCCGCGCTATATCTGGGAACTGTTCCAGCAGGGTCTGGCCCGATCAATCCGGCAGATCTGGGCTTTGCGGACTTGCTCGCGGTCAATATCGTCATCGCCTTGCCGTTGCTGCCGGCCATCAGGATCCCCGGCCTGACAATTCAGGCGCGGTCGCATGTGGCCGTTGGTGCCTCGCAGTCCGAGACGGTTGCCTTCACCAGCAACGACATAGCCAATGGCCAGACGACAAAGACATTTGGCTCTGGCAACCTTCTTTCAAATGCTGTGAATGGCCTGTTGTCGCCTGAAAACACAGAGTTGCGCGTCAAGCCGGGGCAGGATGGGCTTGTGTCTGGCCTTGCAGCGCCAATTGTCACCGCGTTGCTGAAGCTTCTACCGGAACGTCTACTTACAACGCTTACCCAACCTGTCGATGCAGTGCTTGACGCAACCCTTGCCAGCATCGGGGTGGAGTTGGGCGCGGGCGAGTTGACCCTTACACACCATCACTGCGAACCGATTCGGCTGGTAAGGTAATGGCTGAGACAATCATTAAAATGCAAAAGACCGGCCCGGATATGGGCTGACCTTGTTGGATCAATCACAGAGGAACTTACGCGGCAGAGCTATGGCGACCAACCAAAGGCAACATGTTGCGTGTCTGTCGTTGTTGGTTGGGCTCTTCAAGCTCAATCGCCATGGCGCAGACTTCGTCTGTAACAAAAGCGATCAATTGATAGCGAGAATCAAGCCCGGACTTGTGGTAAATTCGACCCAGTTGGGATTTCACGGTGGCAATTGCGCAGCCTCGCATTTCAGCAATTTCGCTGTTTGAAAAGCCTTTTACCACGAAGATAGCAACATCCGCCTCTGCCTGCGACAGTCCCCAAATCGAGGCGTTGCGCAAAATGACGGTTTCCTTTGCCGCAGGTTCACTTGCTCCGGGTGTCAGTCTTTCCTTGCGCTGACGGTCCAGGAAATTGTGCAACTGTGTAACACAGACATAAGCAACCATTGCGGTGAGTACGAAGAACAATGCGAACAGGCCTGATATCATCGGCAAATCTAGCGGAGCATCCGGCATTGTGATACGCAAAACCAAATAGGTTTTGACCGCAGCTATCGCAGTTACCATGAAGAATCCTGAAATCCATATACGCAACATCGTGGCAGTCCTACTCGTTCTAGTTTGGCCTTGTATCATTTTGGGAAACAATTGAGGCGTCAGTGTGGCGCAATCTGGGGTTGGTCAAATTCGACCTGTCATGCTTATGTGCCGCCCGCAGTGCTCGCTCAAGCCACCGCTGGCGTCGCGAACCCTGTACTGCAATCACCAATTTCAGATCGGTTCCCGGAGCGCGCGCCGCCGGAACAGCAGCGCCTGCAAGCCGAACTCGGATCGCGGCATTCGTTCCGAGAAGCTGCCCAGCTGATGGAAGTCTTCCTGCCCTGTGCGCCCCAGCCTAACACGACAGTCCGCAATCATTTGGGGCGCATTGCCGAGACGCTTGGATACAACTGGTCCGAAATTCCGCGACCACCTCTGGCCGCCGTCACCAGAGCCGCCGCCCTTCACGGCAGACTTTCCCTCTCGCAGTTCGCAGCATGACCACTAACTTTTGCCCACACCCTTTAGCGATGGTTACAAATAGATAAAGATGTCGGAAAAGGACAGCGCTTCAATGCCCGTCAGTGTGTCGATCCCCTCGGTTAAATGGCTGACGGTGGTTACATCGCCTGCTGTTGTGACAGTGTAGTGGCTGGCCACATCGCGATACAGCGCCACATCATAGCCCGAACCGCCGTTCAGTACGTCGTCGCCCACGCCGCCTTCCAGAGAGTCGTTGCCACTATGACCGAACAACGTGTCATTGCCATGCCCACCGCGCAGCGTGTCATCGCCTAGCCCGCCGAGCAGGATGTTGCGTCCATGATCGCCCGAAAGCCTGTCATTACCGTCGGACCCGGTGAGGTTTTCAATGGAATTATAACGATCGGAGTCTGGCCCGCCAATACCACGCGACAACGACGCAATCACGCGGGAATTCGAAAAGGCATAGGACACGGTATCTTGCCCACCGCCGCCAACGTAGCGGTCACGCCCATCGCTATCGTAAAATGTATCTTTGCCCCCGGCGCCAAAAAAGTCATCATCATCCGCGCTTCCGTAGAAGATATCGGCAAAGTTTGACCCCCTTACCTGCTCGATACCAAGATAGATGTGGTCAGCCGCCTGTCCCGCCAGCCCGCGCTGTTGGCCCAGGTCTACGGTCACTGCGGCCGTGGCATTGATATAAGTCACCATGTCGCGGCCAGTGGATCCGTCATAGGTATCAGCCCCATCCGTGGCGATGAACTGGTCATTTCCCGCCAGACCGCGCAGCCAATTGGCGTTTGCATCTCCGGTCAAAACGTCGTCATTACGGCTGCCCGTTATATTTTCGACATTACTGATCGGGATAGTATCCGGCTCCAGGGGTGCTGTGTCATCTTGCTGGCTGATAGCCTCAGCGTCTGAATGAGTGGATGAACCGATCATATCCACGCCAGCGCTGCCGTCGATGGAAGCTGAACCCAAACCGGCGTCGATAGAAGCTGAACCCAAACCCAAACCGGCATCGATCCTATCATCGCCGCCAACAGCATCGGTGGTTTGTTGGTCGGAAATCGGGGTATCGTCCAGAACAATAGCTACCGCACCGGTATCGACACTTCCCAACGGCAGGTGTTCATTTTCTGACAACGCAGGCGTTGCTGAACCCAAACCGGCATCGATCCTATCATCGCCGCCAACAGCATCGGTGGTTTGTTGGTCGGAAATCGGGGTATCGTCCAGAACAATAGCTACCGTGCCGGTATCGACACTTCCCAACGGCAGGTTTTCATTTCCTGACAACGCAGGCGTTTCGGCGCTTTCTTCCGATGGGTCAGGGCCGAACGCAGCTGAGGAGTTCAGGATGGAATACCCGCCGGAAGCGTCATAGGCAAAGAACCATAGACGCAGTTCACCATTCTCCACGATCGACGCAGGAGCAAGAATCTGCATCACATCGCCGGGGCAATCTGCGGGGGTCAAAAGGGGAGCCTGCGCGAATTCGAATGCCGCCCCGATGTGATCGGCAATTGCATGGCCGATTGAACGGTTTTCCCCTTGCAGCGCCGTATAGAACAGATGGACACGTTGATCCGGTCCGATCACCACAGATGGCTCCGCGATGCCATCGCTGGCCCAAGAGGGGGCGTCATTAGCGCTCAAGACGGGTTCGCTGCTCGGTGTCCATGTGATGCCATCGGGCGAGGTGGCAGAAAGCAGGCTCACACCGGTCGAGTCACTCTCGAAATAGTCGTGGCCGACGTAATACATGACATATCCGCCGTCATAGGCAAAGACAGTTGGGCTGAAGGCAGCATCTTCGTCGGCGCCACCTGCTACGGGTGCGATCACCGGACCGGGCGCGAAGGGTTCCACCGAGAAATCCGGGTTTACCTTGTAGGCAAAGATGGACGCATCAAGCCCGTTCGCCGCCGTCTCATCATATTCCGATACATACAGAACCAACTGACCGTCAATCATTGCCGCGGCTGCGGTCTCGAAACTTTGGGCGCCACACAGAACCGAGCCGCCCGCGTCGCCGGGTGCCATGATCCGCGTCCAGTTCTCACCGTCAACAGAACTTGCGACCGAAATTGCGGTCCTGACACCTTGGTAATCGAGATCGGTGTAGAACATCAGATATTCGCCATTCACGCGGATCACCGAAGGGTCCGATGCAATTGCATTACCGTGGAAAGCAACCGCCGGGGCGGAAAGAGACAGTTCAGCAACGGGCATGTCAGACCCCCTTGCCGATAGGAAACGATGCCATGACCACACGGTCATTGCGGATTCTCGAAGTTGTCATTCCTCAGCCCTCTGCGATGATTTGGGGCTTGACTGCCCGACGCAACGGAGGGTGCATTATTGAAAAGGCCACAACTGGGCGCTGATGTGGCATAACTGCGTTTATTACCTAAAGCTGATCTACTCAGCTTTAGAGTTGATTGTCGCGAAAATGGCGGTCACTTGGTGGGGAAGGCGCGGCACAAGCAGATTTGCTTTAGTTTCCCGACAGGAAAGCGCCCGAAAGGACGGTCATGGCCATGATGCGCAGGTCGAGCCATATGGTCCAATGATCGATATAAAGGTTGTCGAAAAGAACCCTGTTGGTCATCATTTCGATTGCCTCGCTCCGGTTGTCCGGTGTGCCGCGCAGCCCTTTTAACTGTGACAGCCCGGTAATGCCGGGACGAACCCTGACACGGTAATGCCATTCCGCAAGCGTGTCTTCGAAAGCCAGACCCTTATAGTGAAAATGGTCCGGCAGAGGTCTTGGGCCGACAATCGACATCTGGCCCGCAACGACGTTGAACAACTGCGGCAACTCGTCAAGGGATGTGCGCCGCAGGAAGCGCCCCAGGCGCGTGATCCGGGGGTCATCCTTGATTGTCAGGCGATCGCCGCGCTTGTCCGCACTCGCGGTATTCATCGAGCGAAACTTGAGCATTGGAAACAGAACCTGGTTCCTGCCGACGCGTGGCTGCGCAAAGAACACCGGACCACCGTCGTCAAGCTTGATCAACACCGCGACAAACGCCATCGGCAAAGCCAATGCCAACAAAGAAGCAAGCGATACGATCAAATCCACCCCGCGCTTCATCCCCTCACGCGCGCGCGACCGAAGTGGTCCACGCAGCATCACAACGCGACCCGGAAGCCCGGTTTTTGCATCGCGGATGGAATGCCATACCGGTACGTCGAATATCGCCAGTCGCCAAAAGAGTTTCAGCACAGACGCCGGATCATCAGGGTCGGTCACGATCAGGATATGATCGATCCGGTTATTTTTGACTTGCTCCGACAATGCCTCTGCCGCAAGGGATTCGTCGCCGGCCGACAGGACAGTGGCGGTCACCACCGATACAGTCCCGATCGGCAGGTTCGGCAGGCCACCAGCCAGCCCCGGTCCATGCTGCGAAAGTACCACCCCGATCCGGGCGCCGGGGGAGGGAATGATCCGCGACAATGCGTAAGTCACAAGCGCGCTGAAGCCAATTGCAAGCACAACGAAGCAACCAAGTGCCAGAGCCGGGGCCATGGTCGAGGAGAAGACAAGGATCAAAAACCATGGAAACAGCCCCATAATCGCCGATTCGATGACGCCGATCACCCGTTTTGGCACGTCGCCCATCCGGGCGGGATCAAACTCTTGCAACATGAACTGCGCCAACAGCAGGCAGACCGCAAAGGAAATCGGAGAAAACTCTGTTATTGGGTGTCCAAAGACGGCACCGCTGACCATGGCCGCAAGGTTCGTCGCGACAAGGATTAATGCCACCAAAACCAACTGTGGGACTAAAGTGATCGCCGCGCCCTTTGGCATATCTATTCCTTGGTCGCAGGGCTGCGGTGGCCAAAAATAGGCGTGACTGCGCTTAAGATAGCGAAGGAAACTTTGAATATGGTGCTTGCGGAGCGGGTTCTTGCCAGTCTGTGCAGAGTCGCGCTGATGATGATGCACGAAGCTCAATTCGGGGTAGACGAAGCATCCGACGCCTGAACGGGCAAGGCGGAGGCACAGATCCACATCCTCATAATACATGAAATAACCTTCGTCGAAGCCGCCGAGCGCCCGGAAGGTCGAAGCCCGGATCAGAATGAACGAGCCATAGACCCAATCGACCCGCGTAGGTCCGTCCTGCACCGTGTCTTCCAGCAAACTCTTGCGGTAAAAGCGCGGGCGCCAGCGCCAGCCGTCTGCCCGCAGACCGCGTGCCAGTGTGACTGCCATCGTCGGAAAATGTCGAAAGTTGCGCTGTTCGGTGAGGTCAGCGTTCAACAGCCGGGCCGCGACGACTCCGCGCGCCGTGTCTGCCTCCAGCCAGGCAATGGCCTCTGCAATACTGCCTTCGTGAAAGGCAGTGTCCGGGTTGAGCAGCAGCAGAATCCGACCACGCGCCCGCCCCGCCGCCTGGTTCATGTTGGCACCAAAGCCCATTGGCTTGTCGTTGCTCTGTACAACCAACCCCGGACGCGGGCCGCCAATCTGGTCCAGAAACCCGCCTTCGTTCCGGTTGTCCGTTACGATGATTTCATGTGCCAGCCCTTGCAGCGCACCGCCTTGAAGTGACTCCAGACATTGGCGCACCAGTTCGCCATGGCCGTGACTGACGATCAGTATCGACAGATCTATCTGTAGATCCTGATCGCTTTTCATATCGTGAAGTTGCGAGGTCACGGCAAATGCTCGGCAATAAGGGCAAGTTTGCGGTCGATCCGGACTGCCCAGTCATGGGCGTCCATCGCAGCGCTACGTTCGGCGCCGGTCCGGGGCGACGCGAGTTGTGCTTCGCAAGCGGCGACGAAATCTTCGGCGGTGGCGGCGATTTTGACCCA
Organism: Pseudorhodobacter sp.; assembly: GCF_030452865.1. Lineage (GTDB taxonomy): Bacteria > Pseudomonadota > Alphaproteobacteria > Rhodobacterales > Rhodobacteraceae > Pseudorhodobacter. The sequence goes on along the minus strand of NZ_JAKDLJ010000019.1, from coordinate 9,533 downwards.
TTCGGGCAACCTTCGCGCCACGGGAACATCGGTCCCGACGACGGGAAGTCCCGCTGAAAGATATTCGTAACACTTCAGGGCGTCACCATTGCGCGTGATGTCGTTGAGTGGAAACGGCATGAATCCCACATCCATGCCCTTCATAAAGCCCGGCAAATCGCGATAGGGTTGCGGGCCGAGAATATGCACGTTGGGAAGGTCGGCAAAAATCGAAACATCGAAACCGAACCAGACATAGCCGACAAAAGCAAAGGACCAGTCGGGGCGCAAGCGCGCCATCCGGGAAATGAGGTCCACGTCCATCTTCCAGGGGTCCATACCGCCGAAATAGCCGATCACAGGATGCGGAAGTGCCGCGATCGAAGGGGCAACGGGTGTCGCATCGGACAAGGCCTTGCGAAAGAACGCAACATCGGCGCCACAGTTCACTTCATAGGTCTGCGGGTTGTGTACGCGGCGCGGGGCGCAAAGCTCCTCGGTCACCGCTATGACCAGATCGGCAGTGGCGCAGGTTTCGCGTTCAAGCTGGCGCACCGTGCGGCGCTGTGCATCGGTTCGGGCCAGCGCCGCATCGTCATCGCCACATTCGTAGATCTTCAACGCGGCGGGAATGCTGCGCAACAACACACCGGAGTTGTACATAAAACTCCACAGACAGATGCGCCCGAAGCCCAGCCGGGCCACCATGCGGCGCACTATGACTGCCAGAACGCGACTGCTGATCCGTGCCGCTATCGCGTTGCGCGACTGGCCGGGAAGCGCAAGTGGCGGCGGACGATAGACCCAAATATTCGGTTCGACCTCTCGCAACCCCCAAGAGGTCTGGACCTCGCGTTTTTGGATTCGGGCCATCCGCAGCACGGATGACACGGATTCAAATGGCTCAATGACCAAAACCCGGTGGCCGCGCTGCGCAAGCCCCCGTATCGTGTAATCGGCAACAGAAGTGACTACACCCCAATTCGACACGGCAATGCAGACAAAATCGAGCGTTTTCGGATCTATCGCAGGAAAGGGTTTGGGAAGATCATCCGCTAAGACGCCGCGCCTGTCTTGCTTCATCCGGCAGTTCCCGTTCGGTCCATTGTCACGATCCCGTAGTAGCTAAGACTGCCGCTTCCCGGTATCCGTCCCAGCGCCCGATCAATCGCGGTCAGCCCTGCCTGCGCAATGCCTCCCTGAAGAAAGGGAAGATAGCCGCCCATGCGCAGGAAAACGATCTGAGGAAACTCCAATCCCAACGGGCCGTCGAAGTTCTTTCGCAGCATAGCGATCCTTTTGCGGGTCAACGGGTATTCATCGTCGCTCGATGCTTTTTCGATGCCGAACTTACCGGGAAGCACCGCCCTCGCAGCCATCAGCGCGCCGTTGAGGCCCATTGTTTCGATGAACGCCGACTTTGCCCCCGGCTTGAGAACGCGCGTCAGTTCCTTTGCCACCTTCGCAAGATTCAAGTGATGCAGAACGAAACAACCGGCAACCGCATCAAGGCTTTCGGATTCAACCTCCAACGCCTCACAATCCATGACTTTGAACGTGCAGCGGTCTGCGACGTTGGACAGTGCCGCCCGCCTGTTGCAGGTTTCGATTGATCGGGGAGAGATGTCGCAACCGAGTACTTCGGCCCCGTTATGTGCAAGATAGGTCGACAGAAAACCCTGACCGCAGCCGATGTCCAGCACACGCATACCGGGTCTTATCTGCAAATGCTGACGCATGGCTTGCAGGTAATCCTTGAAGCCGAGCCCTGCCAGCCAGGGCGTCATTCGATCATAACTTTCGTTTGGGTACACCCGAAGTTCCGCATCGGTAAGCGGCGTCTTCTGGGCAACATTATCCCAAAAATGAGCCTCCCGGACTTGGACCGTTTCTCCAGTTTCCATTGGTTTATCCTCAAATTTCGGTCAAAAAATTAGATCAAAAATTCAGCGGGTCGCAGAAATCGCTTCCTCTACATTACCGGTAGCTTCACCGATCTTGAGGGCACCTTTCGTGTTGGCCCCAAGATACCAGACCCGCAGGTTCTCGCCGTCCAGCATCACCGCAGGCGCAAGCACCTGATGTGCGTCCTGCTCGCTGCCTTGACCCGGAACGATCAGCGGCTTTGACCCGAAAGCCCAAGGTCCGGTGGGGCTTGGCCCAGTGGCGACACCGATGGCGCGCTTCTCTCCGTCAAGGCCTGTGTAGAATAACAGATAATCGTCTTTCCCACGCTTGATCAGATAAGGTTCGGCAAGTCCGTCACGCCGCCAGTCATCAAACTGACCGGGCCGGGCGACCGGTTCCGGCGATTTTGTCCAGTTGCGGCCGTCGGGTGAGGATGCGTGCAGCAGATAAACACCGCCGGCACCGATTTTGGAAAAATCGGTGTAGGAGTGGCCGACATAGATCATGTGATACAGTCCGCCATCCCGCAGGATCGTCGGGCTGTAGATCGCGTCATTGTCGTACCAACCTTTTGTCGGCTCCATCACCGGCGCATCGCTGGCGCGGGTAAAATTCTTGCCATCGGTCGAAGTCGCAAGACCAAGTGCAGCGGGAAAGCCTTTCATCGGGGTGCCCTTGTCGCGGTAACCGGAATAGAAAAGCAGATAACCGCCGTCGCCTTCTGTCACGGCAGCGGATTCAATGTTCTCATCCCATGCGCCGTCTTTCCCGGCGATCACAAGCCCCTTGATCCCGTCCGCTTCACCTTGCGGCTGCCAGTTCACTCCGTCGGTCGACTCGGCCCTCGCGATGACAGTCCGCTCTTTCGACATATCGAGGTCGGTGTAGAACATCTCCATATCCGAGCCATTTTTACGAATACTGGGGTCAGAGGCGATAATCGTCCCACTGTAAAAACGCCCCGACTTGTGCATTGCGCCGCTTTGAACCGGGACAGTGGCATCATCGGATGCAGGGTCTGCAACACCCTCCTCGCGGCAACCCGACGCGAGCAGCACGAACATTGCTCCGAAACCGAGCACCACCAAAAACAATAACTTTGTCCGAACTGCGGCGATGGTCAACACAGCCTCCCAATGAAACCCGGTGAAAATAAAGACCGGCTTGAACTAATGATATTAACGATATAGCATTTCTTGCGTAGTTCAATGATTTTTGGTTGCCGCCTTTCTTTTGACACCATCCCATTTTTTACGACATCCGGTGGGGCCGCAATTGTCAGACAAGGTTTCCCATGACCCAACTTCCGTTGAGGGACATTCCTGTAGTCATCCTGTGCGGGGGTGAAGGCTCGCGCTTTGGCCAGATGACGCAGGATACACCAAAGCCCCTGCTGCCGATCGGCCCTGAACCCATTTTGATGCACATCATGCGAATCTATGCGCTGCACGGGTTTCGCAAGTTTATTTTGTGCCTTGGGTATAAGGGAATGATGATAAAAGATTATTTTCTGGACAGGGACTTGCGCCTGCGCGATTTTACGCTGAATCTCACAAATGGTTCGAGGCAGTTCATGGGCCAAAGCGAACCATTGGATTGGGATATCACCTTTGCCGAAACCGGCGCCAATTCCCAAACCGGGGCGCGGATGCGTCGTATTGCAAAGCATGTAGACGCGCCGCTGTTCTGTGCCACTTACGGGGATGGCGTTGCCAATATAGACCTGACTGATCTTGTCAGGTTTCATGTGAGTCACGGAAAGATCGGAACGCTTACCGGTGTTCGCACCCGCTCACAGTTCGGAGAATTGCGCTGCGAGGGCGACTCGGTCCGGGCCTTCGTGGAAAAGCCTCCGATGGAGAATCTGGTGAACGGTGGGTTCTTCGTTTTCAACAGGGAGTTTCTGGATCGAATCGATGATGACCCAGATTGCATTCTGGAACGCGAGCCGATGGTGGGACTTGCGGCGGAGGGACAGTTGAAGGTCTATGATCACGCCGGATACTGGCAGTGTATGGACACCTTCAAGGATTACCGCGCTCTCAACGAGATGTTCGATGCAGGTGACATCCCATGGAAATCCGCAGGGCCACAGGGATGACTTGCCTGATTACCGGCGCATCGGGTTTCATCGGAAGTTGGCTGGCGGAGGCGCTTACGGCGTCTGGCGTGCCAGTGGTCGCGCAGATGCGTGGTGCGCCGTCCGCGCTTTTCACCCGGTTGGTGGCTGAGAGAGACATCACAATCCACAGCGACGCGGATATCGCAGCAGCAATCGGCAAGCACCAACCGACCACGGTGTTCCATCTTGCGGGGATGAGCCAGATCGCGCAGGCCAACCAGAACCCGGTTCTGGCCTATGAAGCGAATGCACGGGCCGCCTGGACAATGCTGGACGCCCTTCGGCGGATGCCGGAACCGGCGCGCTGCGTCATCGCCTCAACCGATAGTCTTTATGGCGAAACCGGCGGCAAGGCCGCGGTGGAGGGCGATCCTGTGCATGCGACCGGCCCCTATGAGACGAGCAAGCATATGGCCGAACTGGCGGCGCGCAGCTTTGCGGCAATCTACGGGATGCCCGTCACCATTGCCCGGCTGGGCAATGTTTACGGGCCCGGCGATGCCAATGGCGCGCGGATTATCCCATCGGTGCTGGCTGCACTGTCCGCAGGCTCAGTGCCGCAATTGCGCGGTGGTGGGCGCGCGGTCCGCAGCTTGCTGCATGTTCAGGATTGCATCAGCGGTCTGCGAATGCTGGCAGACGCAGCCGACCGCCCCGATGTGCGGGGTGAGGCGTTCAACCTGTCAGGAACACCCGCATTCACAACTGCCGAAATTGCCCGTTTTGCACTGGATGCCTTTGGCCAGCCCGATGCGCAGCCTACCATCACCGACGATGCACCCGGCGAAACCTCGGTCAAGTTTTCCGACAGTTCCAAACTTCAGGAAAGGCTTGGCTGGATGCCGGAATGGACGCTTGAAGCAGGGCTCCGCGACATCCGCGAAACATGGGAATCCTTCCGATGACCCTGAGCCTTGATGCGACTTATGCTGGCGCCCGTGTTTTGGTTACCGGCCATACAGGCTTCAAGGGCAGTTGGCTTTCACTCTGGCTGACCCAGATGGGAGCTGAGGTTTCGGGCTTCAGCCGCGACGTTTCAACCGAACCTGCCGCGTTCAATCTGATGCGTCTGGGCAATACGATCTCGGACCAGCGCGGCGAGATCGCAGACCCGGACGCGGTACTCGCCGCCGTTCGCGCCGCCGCGCCGACGATCATTTTCCACCTCGCGGCGCAACCAATCGTCCGGGCAGGCTTCAGCGACCCAATCGCCACCTTTCAGGCCAACGTGATGGGCACCGCCACCGTGTTGGAGGCGGCACGCAAAACCGCCTCGGTCAGGGCGGTGGTGGTTGTAACGTCGGACAAGGTTTACAGCAACGCAGGGTCGGCATGGCCATTTCGGGAAACCGACGGGTTGGGTGGTCATGAACCTTATGGTGCCAGCAAAGCCGCCGCTGAGATTGTGACCGATGTGTATCGCGCCGCGTCATTCCACCGGGCTGCGGGGTCAACGAATATTGCTGCAATTGCTTCGGTCCGCGCCGGTAATGTTATCGGAGGCGGTGACTGGGCGGCGAACCGCCTGATCCCTGATTTCGTGCGGGCACTGTCAGAGCAACGCCGCCAGATCATCCGGCAACCACGCGCAACCCGACCGTGGCAGCATGTGTTGGAGCCGTTGGGCGGGTATCTTATGACCGGTGCGGCCCTGTTGTCGAAAATGCCGGACCTTCCCCCCGCGTTGAATTTTGGCCCGACCGAGGCCGCGATGCCGGATGTCGAGACAGTGGCCCGCGACTTCCTGAAGGCGATGGGGGGGCCCCCCGATCTGATCGAAATCCGCCCGGACCCGCACAGCGGCGAGGCCGCGACGTTGCGGGTGGATTCAAGCCTTGCGATGCGATGTCTGGACTGGCGGCCGGCCTGGAGTGTCGATCAGGCCGTGGCCGAGACGGCTGCATGGTATCGCGACTGGATCGGCGGATCGGCGGATATGCGCGCGGTCAGCCTTGCGCAGTTGTCGGCCTATCGCGCTGATACCAATGTTGTCGCCCTTCGACAGGCTTGATGGCTCCGCCCTGCGTTGAATGCCAACCAGAACCAGCAAGCGGCGGGAACGCTTGCGTTTTCTGATGATCGGCCGCAGCAGAACATAATCGCGCCACCCTAGTCACGTCTGGTCCCGAAGCCGAACACCGCGCGCGCCGCGCGGTTGCGCAGTACCGCGAGCGGTTCCGCCGAAAGTGCCCGGATCTCATCCAGTGCGGCGATGACTTGTGCGCAAGGCGTACGGTCGGTTTCGGTCACCAGGACGACATTTCCAAAAAGGGTGATCAGCCGTTTGGCTTCAATCGAGTCGGTGACTGGCGGAACATCCCAGATCACGACATCGTAGCTTTCCAGCGCCCTTGCCTGTAACAACGAAAGATCCTGATCCGAAGGCAAGGTCGCCCTGCCACCCGCTCCGATTGGCAGCAGATCGTACCCAGCCGCAATCGGCTTGATCAACCCAATCAGGTCGGGGTCGGACACTTGAAACTGGCGCAGGCCCCGCCCGCTGCCGGACGCAAGGGTTTCGCTAAGCCCATTGGATGAGGGGGATGCGTCAATCACCAATACGCGCGAAGAACCGATCCGCAGAGCCGCCCCGCCCAAGGAGAATGCGATGGTTGACACTCCTTCACCGCCGCCGCAGCCGGTCACGATCAGGGAAGGCAACGTCGCTGCGGCGTGGCGCAGATCGAGCCAAAGCTGCGCACAGGCATCTTGCAATTTGTCATTGGTCAGGGGACGCCCCCCGCTCCGGCGGTTTCCCATGTTCAGGTGCCCCCGGATTGCCGCGGCAGAGTGCGCGGGTGGCGAACTTCAGGCAGCGCGCGAACCAGTAGGCGGCCACCTGTCAGCTTGATCAGATCGGCCTCATTGCGCACACGCGGCATCAGTGCATCAAGCAGCAATGCCAGCCCCGCCATGAATATCAGGCTGCCGATTGCCGCAATCATCAGGATACGCATCGGGCGTGGGCGAACCGGCGCTATGCCAGCGCGTGGTTCGGCGAACACCGTAAGGTTGGAAATCCGGGCATTCGACAAATCTGCGGCAATTCGTGTATCATCCCGTCCGCGGCGGAAACGGTCTTCACTGCTGCGCAGTTGCGCTATTTCCCGCTCGGCACGGGCAAGCCCAACGGACGCCTGATCAAGTTCGGATAGCCGCGCTTCGACCGTAAGGCGTTCGGTTTGAAGTGTCGTCAGCCGCTCTCGCAAGGTTTTATGTTCAACCTCTGCATTGGCGCGCTGCGCGACAAGTGATTCCCGCAGCGGATTGGCGATGCTGATCACTTCGCCGGTAACGCGCGCAGGCTCTTTTGCCACCATATCGCCCAGCAAAACCAGTTGCTCCTCAAGGTTCTGGGCTTGGGTTGTGCGCGACCCGCTGGTGCGGCGCTCCGTCTCCAGTTTGAGTTGGACATCGACGCGTCGCAGCGCCAGTTCGCTTCGCATCGGATTGGCAAGATCAGCGACAGAACTTTGCTGACGTTCGGGCAGCGTGCCGAGTTGCGTGTCAATCGCCGCAATCCGGGTCGTGAGGGCGGCGAGCTCCATCGAAGTATCTGCGATCATCTGCACCAGGGTTTCACGACGGGTCACGACGATGTTGCGCTGGTCATCGACCGACCAAGCCTGTAGCCGGTCGCGTGCGACACGATGGTCTTCTTCGGCCAAAGCCAGATCGTTGCTCAACACGGCAAGGCGCTGGTCGAAGTAATCTGGCGCGCGCGTGTCAGAGAAAATCCGTTCACGATGCGCCTGATAGGCTTTCAGAAAAGCGTTCAGCACCACTTCGCCCGCTGCTCCGTCAGGATATGACAGGGAAATCTCGATAATGTCAGATCGCGTGACCGGATTTATTTCAATCGCGCTTTGCAGCAAAAGCTGAATCAAATCGAGTTTTGAAAGTTTGGGCAGCAAGCCGATTTTAACCAGGCCTGTCCGAACCGTATCCTTGACGTTTCTGACAGCATGCGAAACCGTTCGCTTGAGCTTTTGTATCAAGGTTACCGGAGGGTCTTCGCCAAAGAAGAAATTTTCGCCCAAGGTGACTGCGACATCATGGATCAATGCAGGATCCTTGAGGATCTGCACTTCAGCGTTCACATCCTCAAGCCGGGTGGAAATGGTTGCCGTCTGTTGATTGGATTGAAGCGAAGCAGTGGCAGGCGCTGCAAGTTCAATCCCCGGTCGCAGCATCAGTTGCGCGCCGATCTGATACGTCGGATCTGTCAGGCTCAGATAGACGAAAGCGGCCAGAACGGCGACCACAGGGGCCAGAATCAGAAGCCTCAGGTTTGCACCCAAGACCGCGAGAATCCGCAATGCATCTGGAGGGGTCCAGATGACCTGGCGTTTGGCCGACACATCCACCGGATCGGCGTCGCTGTTGTCCGGTTCGTCCAGAAGAACATTCCGGGTCATGGCGTTCCCCCGGCGGATAAGAAAAGGAAGTCGGGGCAATCGCGGGTGATCCGGCCGACCTGAACGAAATCGCCCGGTGCAACCGCGCTGAGCGCATTGGCTTCAATCACATGTGGCCCGGCGGTCGTCCTATTTCGCAGGATCACCGCGCGGCAGTCGCTTGGCTGGGCACCACCCGACACGCTGCTTTCACCCGCCGACTCCAAAGTGGCTGACAGCGTAGCGATGGAGTCCTGCGCTTCCAGTATGTCGAACTGGGTCTGGATCAGCTCGTTAACCGTTTCCAGCCGCACCTGAATGTCATAGGCCGATTGTTCTTCTGCCAAAACGCTCTGATTGGTAAGCGTCTGCGCAAGTCGCGCACGCGCTTCACCGACGCGGCCCTCGATATCGACAAAATCGCGGCGCAATTCCAGAATACGCGCTCCGCTGAGGGTTCCGTTCTCGAACAAGGGTTCCAGCTTTTTGAGGTTGTCGCGTACCAGAACGAGTTGCCTTGACAGCGAATCCGCGATGGCCTGTTGCGCTTCCACATCTTCGGTGCCGACGCGCCTGGTCGCATCAATCCGGCGCACCGTCAGCGCACGGGTTTCGGCGCGCAACTGGCCCAAGTCGCGTTCGCGCCGCTGCAAGATATCCGCCTGCTGATTGCCGACAAGGCCGGCTACGCTTTCGGGCAGGCTATTGAACGCAACGCCATCCAATTCTGCGCTCAGTCGGGTCTGCCGCGCGATTGCCCGACCCAAGCGCAATTCGGCCTGCAACAGCCGCTCCTTTTCCTGATTGATCTGGATGCGCTCACTCAGATCCCCGATCCGGGTCGCGCCACCGGGCCCACCTGCAAGGGTCACTGCCTCGATCAGCGACAGGTGGTTGCGAAACGGCACCTCGCCCGGCCGTAACACAGCCCCCCCCACGATAACCGGTCGCCAGCTTTGCACGGAGACACTCGGCACGACATCCGACTGACCCAGCTTTTGCAACATGGCAGCACCGATCAAGGTGCGCGCCTGATCGAGGCTGAGAATTCCCTCAATCCGGCCCAACCCCGGCAGATCAATGCTGCCCCCCGGACCAATCGGCCAGGTGTTTGTCAACTCCGGTTG
>NZ_JAKDLJ010000284.1 GCF_030452865.1 Pseudorhodobacter sp. | reverse complement strand
CGGTCGCGACGAGTTTGCGCACAAGCGCCCGGACTGGGCACGACACAAGGCCGGTTGCTTGATGCTGTCATGCAGCTCGTGAGCAACGCGCGCTGACCTGGCACGGCAGCAGCAACTGCGTGCCATCTGCTGGAGCTGGTTTTGGTGGCCCCGGCGAGATTCGAACTCACGACCTTTCGTCCCCCAGACGAACGCGCTACCATGCTGCGCTATAGCCCGACACAGGGCTTTCATACTGATATTCCGCGCAGGAGCAAGCCTGAAATCCTGATATCGCGCGGCATTCGGCGTCGAAGACGCGCAGGCGCGAACCTGCGTCAGCGACGTGGCACGCGGCCCAAATCGCCAACCCGGTCGCGCAAGGCTTGCAAGCGGTTCAACAGCGCCTGTGCGGTATCGCGTTTTGAAAGCAGCGCCCCGCGCGGAAGGGCGCGCAGGTCAGCAGCAAGCCAATCGACGGCAACGGGTTGATCCGGGAGTGCAAATTCCGGCAAAGTGCGTTTTGTGGATTCCGCTTGCGACGGCGTGACGGTTTGCGGTGGTGCTGTCGCGTGTTCCGAGTCCAGCGACGGATCGGTTGATTCGCTGTCGTCGGGCAGATCGAACCCGACATCATCGGTGTCCCGGATATCCAAGTCACCGACTGGCCCGGCAGACAGCGCCAGATCATCATCGGCGGCGGCACCTGTGTCATGTGGGGGCGTGGTGAACGGCCAATTGTCTGACGCGGCTTCGCTGTGGACCCGATTCTCTACGTCGCGTTCGGGTACGTCTTCTGGGTCGGCGGTGAAGATATTTTCAACTTCCGGTGCGAACAGGTCATCGGCGGCGGTGCCCTGGTTGCTGCCCTGAGAAGGGTCATCGGCAGTGTCGGAGGCTGAAAATGGTCCTTCTGAAACCGCCTCCTCCTCACGAGGCTCGTCGAACGGGTTGTCTGCGACTTTTGCGGCGATGTCAGGTGCGGCAGGCTCGGCCTCATCGGAACCATCATCAGGGTTGGGCGGCGGTGCCTTCTGCACGATTGGTGCGCTTGCAGGAAAAAGCGGGATTGGCGCGAAGGATCTTGGTGCTTCGGCCAGATCATCTGCGGCACCAGCTGCGTCGAGATCGACAAAGCCTGCCTCTGCAGTTTCCTCTTCCGACAGATCAGAGACGAACTTAACCCCCTGCTCACGCAGGATTTTCTGGACGCCGCGAATGGTCATCCCTTCTTCGTGCAGCAAGCGCCGGATACCCGACAGCAGCGCCATGTCAGACGGGCGGTAATACCGACGGCCACCGGCGCGCTTGACGGGTTTTATCTGCGGAAAACGGCTTTCCCAGAAACGCAGGACATGGGCGGGCGTTTCCAACAGTTCAGCGACTTCGCTGATCGTTCGGAATGCATCGGGAGATTTGCTCATCAAGCCTCTCGTTTCAGCCTTTGGTGCCGGATGCCACACGATCTTTCATCAGATGCGACGGGCGAAAGGTCAGGACACGGCGCGGAGAGATCGGAACTTCATCCCCGGTTTTCGGATTTCGGCCGATGCGGGCGGTCTTGTCACGGATCGAAAACGTGCCGAAGGACGATATCTTCACCGTATCCCCCGCAGCCAACGCATCCGAAACATGCTGCAACACACTTTCAACCAGCGTCGCGGATTCATTGCGCGATAACCCGACTTCGCGGAATACCGCTTCGCTCAGGTCCATGCGCGTCAAAGTCTTGTCACTCATTCCATCCCCCCATTTTTTCCAGCAGGATGCGCGGTTTGAAAACTCAAGTCAATATCAGAGACTTGCAGGCGGGAGCTACAATGCGAAATCAGGTGGATTTCCGCAGGTTACCAGCGCATCACGACAGCACCCCAGGCCAGACCACCGCCGATCGCTTCCACCACGACAAGTTGTCCCGGCTTGATCTGACCGCGTTCGACCCCGACCGAAAGCGCCAGCGGGATGGAGGCAGCGGACGTGTTGCCGTGATCCTGCAAGGTGACAACAACCCGCCCCATCGGCACATGCATCCGGGCGGCGGTGGCGGTGATAATACGCAGATTGGCCTGATGCGGCACGATCCAATCCACGTCCTTGCCCGTCAGCCCCAGCTTTTCCAAGGCGGTTTCAGCCGTTGTCGCAAGTTTTTCAACGGCTTGGCGGAACAGCGGATTACCCTGCATCCGCAGTTTTCCGGATTGCCCCGTGGTCGACACGCCGCCATCGACATAGAGCATTTCGCGGTAACGCCCGTCAGAATTCAGGTCAGAACCCAGCACGCCGCGATCATCGGTGGTGCCGGTCCCAACTGTGGCTTCCAGAATCACGGCACCTGCACCATCGCCAAACAGAACGCAGGTGGAACGGTCAGTCCAATCCATGATCCGGCTGAAGGTTTCGGCCCCGATCACCAACACCCGCTTTGCCTGTCCCGACAGGATCAGCGCATTGGCATTGGTCAGCGCAAAGACGAAACCGGCACAGACCGCCTGCACGTCAAAGGCAAAGCCCCGCGTCATTCCCAGTTTTTGCTGAACCATGGTGCCGACGGACGGAAAGGTCAGATCCGGGGTGGAGGTGGCAACGATGATCGCGTCGATCTGGTCAACGCTCATCCCGGCATTTTCCAGCGCGGCCAGCGCGGCTTTCACCGCCAGATCAGAGGTGGTTTCACCTTCGGCGGCAAAATGGCGGCGTTCAATACCGGAGCGGGTACGAATCCATTCGTCAGTGGTGTCAAGCGTCGCCTCGAATTCGGAATTCGGCACCACGCGTTCGGGCAAATAATGCCCAACACCTTTCACAACGGAACGAATCGTCATGTCTGCCCACCAATCCCGCTGCCTGCATCCCCAACCGCATCTTGCCCCGCGCGCTCTGCGGATGCAACGCGTGCGGCAAGCCGTTCGTTGAAGCCGGATTTGGCCAATTCGAACGCAAGCCGGATTGCCGCCGAAACTCCGGTGGCATCGGCGGAGCCATGCGATTTGACGACGGTGCCGTTCAGCCCCAGAAACACGCCGCCGTTGACCTGTCGCGGGTCCATCCGTTTGCGCAACCGACGCAGGGAACCGATCGCAAGCAAGGCGGCGAATTTCGACAGCAGGCTGGCGTTGAACGCCTCGCGCATGAAATCGGCCAGCAGTTTTGCGGTGCCTTCGCCGGTTTTCAGCGCGATATTGCCGTTGAACCCATCGGTCACGATCACATCCACTCGGTCGCCGGGAATATCGCCGCCCTCAACAAAGCCGACAAATTCGAAATCGCCCACGGCGGCGACCGCGCCCATCGCTTCAAACGCCTGTTTCAGCTCAGGTCGGCCCTTGTTTTCCTCAGTGCCGACATTGAGCAAACCAACGCGCGGCCGCTTCAGGTGCAAGCCGTTGCGGGCATAGGCCGCCCCCATCGTCGCATATTGCAGCAAATCCTCGGGGTCAGCCTTCACATCGGCGCCGACATCCAGCATCACATTGAAGCCGCCAGGATTGCGTGAGGGCCAGAGGCAGGCGATGGCGGGGCGATTGATGCCGGGGATTTTGCGCAGGCGGATCATTGACACCGCCATCAGCGCACCGGTGTTGCCGCAAGACACCGCAACTGTGGCCTCACCCAGTTTCACGCTTTCGATACAGGACCACATTGACGTGCCCTCACCATTGCGCATCACCTGGCTCGGTTTGTCTTCCATCGACACCGTACGAGGTGCGTGGCGCAGCACACAGCGGCCCGTGAGTTCGGGATGTTTGGCGACCAGCGGCGCCAAAACCGCCTCATCCCCATGCAGAATGAAGCCAATCTCAGGATTCTTCTCTGCCGACAGCACAAGACCCGCGACAACAGCCACAGGCCCACGGTCACCGCCCATGGCGTCAACCGAAATGACGATTTGCTTGACAGCTTGCCCGTTCGGGCGCTGGTCAGATGTCACAGATTTGTCTGTGCTTGTCGTCATGCATCAGGGCGAAGACGAACGGCTTACGCCGCGTCCTCGTCCATATCGGTGTCTTCGACCTTGGCGATGACCTCGCGTGCGTCATAGTGACCGCAGGCACTGCAAACGTGATGCGGGCGCTTCAACTCACCACAATTGGAGCATTCGGCGGGGTTGGATGCGACCAGCGCATCATGCGCGCGGCGCATGTTGCGCTTGGATTTGGTGACTTTGTTCTGCGGGACAGCCATGTCTCGACCTCGGGTTTTTGAGGGGCAAGCCCCTGATTTTCCTTTGGGATCGGACGGTTACCCATGTTTTTGGGCGTGCCTGATCCACACTGTAAACGAAGCGCGGAACATACTGCGATTCCCGCCGCATGCAAGCCCTATCTCAGGGCTTTTGCCGATGTTGTTTCATATGCGCCTTTCACGCGGAAATCCACCCCATGCCGGTGCCCCGTGCAACCCTATTGTGCATCCGGGTTTTCCAGTTTGGATTTCAACCCGGCCAATCCGGCAAATGGTTTCAGGTCGCCGTCCTTGAGAGGCTCGGTTCCGGGGGCGGCAAATTGTGCCTGTTCCAGCACGGCGCCCGGCGCACGCGGGGAGGCAGGCAGGGCGAGCGACAGAGCTTCTGTCGCGACGTGGCCCGCGTCGATCACCTCGGGCAAGGGTTCGTTGTTGTCATCCTCCGGCATCTCCATCTCATCGCCCTCGGGCAATTCCATATTCGCGAGGTAAATTCGCATGACATCTACATGCAAAATGGTTTCGACCGGCTCCAGCGTGATCGAGCAGGGCTGTTCCACCACCGCATCCAGAACCGCCTCCAGCACGAAATCATGCCGACCCTTGGGCGCGATCACCCCGGAAAACCGCAGTTTGGGCAGTGCGGTGAGGCCAAGAAAACCGGCAATTGCGCGCCGCTCTGCGGCAGCCGGGGTCAGATCAAAACGGTTCGGCTTGCGGCTGGACAGGCCGGCTACCCGGT
>NZ_JAKDLJ010000283.1 GCF_030452865.1 Pseudorhodobacter sp. | reverse complement strand
TCAAGCCCCCGTTCAAGCCCCCGTTCAGCCCCCCATTCAAACCGCCGTTTGATCCACCTGACATTGCAATTCCTTCCCTGTTTAGCTGTATTCAGTTCATAAAACCCGCATCGCGCAGCAACCCGCCAAAATGCTTGCGTCGTTCTGGCGATTGGAACGGTGCGCGTTCCACCAATTGCGACACCTTGAAATCCGGCTCTTGTTCCAGAACGATTTGGCGGATAGTTGCGACATCGTCATCTTTGCCCTGGGCTATGATCGCCGCCGCCGTAACCCGTAGGTTTGAGGTATATTTCGGGTTGCGCGCCATGGCGTTGCGTCCCAGTTTTTCAGCGGTAGCATAGTCGCCATGCGCAAAATTCGCGATAGACAAGAAATGCTCATAGCGAAACATCAACGGGTCTTCGGGTGACAACTCAATCGCAGTGCTAACGCGGTCAATTGCAACATCGGCATGATCGGCGAAGGCCATACTTGGCCCACTCCACATGATGGTTTCGGCGTCGTTCGGGGCAAGGGACAACGCATTATCAAACAAGTGCATTGCCTCGGAAAAAGCGCGGCCATAGATGACCATATTATGCGCCAGCATGGCCAGCGCGCGCCCCGGATTACCGGGAAGTTTGGTCGCGGTGCGTGCCGCATCCATCATTGCAGCAGCATCGGATTTCGGGTCTGGCGACCAACCTTGACCAAGCCGCAAACTATACCAATCGGCAAGGTATTGATAGGCGAGGGCGAATTGCGGTTCTTTGGCGATAGCCTGATGCAGCAACGGTCCGGCCATATCAAATTGTGACTTTGTCAGATCAAAAATCAATTCCCGCGCTCGCAGGGTCAGATGGTATGCGGTCAAATCCGACAATTTGTAGTTGCTGTGCAGCATCAACTCGACCGAGCGGAGCGAAGGGGCAAGCGTATTCACCACCTCTTCGGCCAAACGGCTTTGCGCGCTGAACAAATGATTTTCGCTGGGCGTCAGCACCCGCGCCCAGACAACAAGACCGGTGCGCGCATCGCAAAGCTGAAAGGAAAGGCGATAAATTGGGCCGGTGCGGCGCAGTTTTGCTGATAAGGCGTAATCCACATGAAGTCGTTTATGCAATTCTTCAAAATCAATAGGCATTGCGCCGAATTTCTGGGCCGAGTTCATTGAAATAACCGACATCTCCCGAATGCCTGCGATTTCACTGACGATGTCTTCAGCCAGCAATTCAGTCAGGCCTTCGGGGATATCCTCGCTCCCCTGTTTTTGGAACGGTAAAACCACGATGACGGGTTGCCCGCCCAAGGATAAGACAGGGCGATGCAAAAGGACGGCGGGCTGTTTGGCGGTGACCTGCTTGTCAAATCCCCCCATTTTTACCCGCACTGCCAAATCCTGCGTGGCTTGCGATGGTTCCATATCCAGGACTCGCACCATGTCATCGAACAAACGGGAATAGAGCGTAAGCGCCCGATTCATGTCGCCCGATTCGGCAGCAATTTGCATGGCGGCACGGCAGGCCGGTTCACAAAGTGCATCAATGGCAAGTGCGACCTCTGCGGCCGCTTTACGTTTGATGACATCCGCTTGAGGATCGTCAATAGAATTCAAAACCGCAGCAAGCGCCTGATCGTGCAGACGGATACGGACATCACGCAACCAATCACCAAAGGCTTGACCTATGCTTTCGGTGCCTCGCAGCAGGTTTTCGCGGATCATGCCCGCGCTTGTTGTGATCGTTTCGTCAAAGCACCCATTTTGCAAAGCGGCGTGAAGCTGCGCGGTATCCGTTTTTATCTTTGTATGATCCAGACGGATCACCTGCCGATCTGCCCAAATCACGCGATCAAGGATTGGGTCGGCCTTTCGCAAATCTGACAACGCCTGCCGCAAGGAATTTTGTGCTTGGGTTTCGCTGCGCTCTTCCCAGAATAGACTGGCGATTTGGCTGCGTGGCACGGCACGCTGGCCTTGCAAGGCAAGATAAGCAAACAAGGCTGCAGGCTTTTGCCCAAGGGATACCCGCTGTCCGGTTCCGGTTGTCAGACTGACCCCACCAATCAAGAAAAGCTCTATCCAATTTGCCAAGGACGCCCCCAATCGCGTGATCATTGTCGAAAATTTACACTCCTACCGCTATTTCTAGGCCCGTTATGCCGACAACGCCTAGCATTGTTTTTCGCCGCAGCGGTGTTTGCGCGCTCCCTTGATCACTTTCCTAACGCAAAACTAACGCTGGCTTGGCGCTGGCTTGGCGCTGGCTTGTGAGGTGGGGTGCAAGATGGGGGCGTCCACGAAAGTGTGGGGCAACATGCCCGCTTGGGGCAAACTCTTGGGGAGAGAGAATATGACGATTAAAACAACGGCTTTGATTTCGACTGCGTTGTTGGCAACTTTGGCCGCCTGCGGCGGCGGCGGTGGCGGCCAACTTGGTGGTCCGATTGAGATTACACCGGCGGAAGAGGGGACGCGCAGTTTTGCGGCGAAAGCTGATGGCAGCACGCAAGATGCAGGTGGTGCCCTGTCGGCGGGTTCGACACTGACAGCGCGCAAGGTGGCTGCAGTAGGCCAACTTTTGAACTACAATAATGGCAAGACCGGCGCAACGGATGCGGCGGTTTCCATCAAAAAGAACGCCCAAGGTGGACACGACGTTACCATCAACGGGAAGGTGATGAAATTCACCGCCGCTGACCGTCTTGTCGAAGCAGATGGGACCTTTGGGTATAACATCGAAGATGATGCCAAAGGGGTGTATTCCTCTGTCTTCAACTACACCGGTGACTTGGACGATCTGCTGAATCCCGGCCATGGCTATGCCGAGGTTTTGAGCATTCAAACCAATAAACTGGGGGCGGATAATGCAGATACAGCGGCCTTTGCCGTCGTGGGTACCGAAACCGCGGACGCAGCCTTGAAAGGCATGCCGACGGCCACCTATAAAGGCAATGCGCGGTTGAATGTGACGCCGAACACTGGCTTCGTTGACAACGGGACCAGCCGCATAAAGGTGCGCAGCGCCATGACCATGACCGCCGATTTTGGCAAGGGAGAGGTTTCGGGCAAGCTGACGGGCATCACCGCGCAGCAACCGGGGTCTGCTGCGCGCGAGTCGCTTCCGGGTTCGGTGCTTCTGAATACCGCCAAGTTCAACAACAACGGTTTCAAAGGCAGCGTTTCGGCTGATGCGGCTTTTGCTGACAACTCGGGTCTGACTGTCGGCAGCGGCACTTATGGCGGCGCTTTCTATGGCCCGGCGGCGAATGAAGTGGCAGGCGGACTGACATTTACGGGCACCGCCGAAGGCGGCACCGCGTTGAACGGCATCGGGTATTTCCAAGGTGGCAAGCAATAAGCTGATGCCCAGCAAAGCGGGTGCCATGCGGTAACGCAAATCGCTCGCTCGGCGCTGCATATGCCCCAAGCTGTGCAGCGCCACCTACCGCTCCTGTTTACATTGGGGCGGGGCTTGGGGCGCAAGGGCCGCGTGAAGGCTGTAATTGCTTGGGGAAAATCATGTTCAAACATCGCCTTGCTGTGGCTCTGTTAGCCACATTGACAGCCATGCCAGTTGCGGCTTTGGCCAAACCCACATCGCCCCGCGCTTTATTGCAGGTGGGGGATTTCGACGGTGCCCGCGCCTCGCTTGCGCAGCTTACGGCGGGGGATCCAAAGGCCGGGTTGCACCGCATGTTTTTGGAAGGGTTGATCTTGATTCATCAATCCGACCCGCGCGGTGCGGCGGCGATGTTTCGAAAAATCCTGGCCGAAGCCCCCGATTACCAACCTGCCAGGCGGGAGTTGAGCGCCACCCTTTACGTTTTGGGCGACAGCGGAGCCGCCAAATTCCATGCCGAGCAATTGCTGGCGTTAACGTCGGATGATCGTATTCGCGCAACGGCACAGGCCATTATCAATTCCAGCCAAGCGGGCAAACCTTCGGGCGTATCGCTGCGCTTTGCGCTGCTGCCCTCCAGCAACCAAAGCAAAGGCACAACAGCGGATGAGGTAATTATCGGAGGCATACCGTTCAAGGTGGATCCGGCATCAAAAGCAGTATCCGGCACGGCGGCGGCAGTGGGGGCAACCCTATGGCGGCGCTGGGATTTGGGTGAATATTGGACAGGCACTGCCAGCCTTGGGCTGGATGCCAAAATCTATGCGGGAAAATCGCCGACCGAGTTGACCTTTGGTCCGCGCTTCGATTTCAGCTATTCCAAAGCCGGAACCCGTTTTTCCGTCGGCCCTGGGATAGAATTCAAGCGTCAAGGCGGGGCGACCATACGCAAACGGGTCGGCGTTAATACCTCATTCCAATCGCGCCTCGCGGAGAATGAAACCCTTGATTTTTCAGCCATGGCCATGCGCCAAACCTATCCCGGACAAGATTATCGCAATGGCTGGATCGTTGGCGGACGTTTGGGCTTGTCATATGTTGTCAGTCCCAGTTTACGACTCTATGCAGGATTGCCGTTTGAACGGGAAAAGACCGGGAGGGTGCATCTGGACCATAGCAAACTGGGGCTGACACTGGGCTTGGATAAGCTATGGAAAGGCGGTCTTTACACCGGGATTTCCGCCAGCATTGAAAGCGACCGCTACGCAGGCCTCTTCCCCGGCTTGGCATATGCCCGTCACGACAAGGTGCAAACGCTGTCGCTTTCCTTGCGTCATTCAAAATTCTCCTTTGGCAAATTTACTCCCGAGATCACCTATAGTTTCACACGACAGAAATCCAATGTCGCGTTCTTTGACTACCGCAGCCACGATCTGAGCATCGGTTTGTCAACAAACTTCTAGGTGTTTGATCGCGGAGTTTGACGGTGCAATATTTCCTTTGAATGGAAGGAGGCACAATGGGCCAGATTCTTCAGGGGAGCGCCACAACGACGGAGGCAGTCCGTAGAGCAATACAGAATAATGAAGAGAGCC
>NZ_JAKDLJ010000282.1 GCF_030452865.1 Pseudorhodobacter sp. | reverse complement strand
CGGTGGGAAGGTTAAGCAGGGGTTAAGACCCCAGAAACCTACCAGAAAGACTATGGGAAGGGGCCAGAGGGTTTCCGAGGTGGTTCGGGGCGGAGGTCGGGGTGAACCCTGACCTACGGGATGAGGCACACCTTTCGGTGCCTGGGTGAGAATGAGCAGAGGTTTGGGGCTTCGTCTTTCCGGGCGGTCGTGGGATTTGCGCGGGAGGGGATCGAGCCGCGTTGGTCGAAGGTAGAAAATGGGCAATAAATGCGCATCCTACGCTTGCTATTCTTCCGTTAGAAGCAACCAGTAGAAAATAGCATGCCACAAATTGATGGCTTCAGCCCAAGTAAATCTAAAATTAGCAAAACCATGAGTAGTATACCGGATGAAAAGCCCGTCAGGACGCAAACCAGAAAAATCCAATACCAACTAATAAAATATCGCAGTTGTCTTCTTTCATTTCTCGTTTCAAATAACTTGATTTCAGCCAGTTTTGCGCTGGCAGTAATCTCTTTCATAAGAATTTTTGACATCCCAATATTTGCAATCGAGATGAAAAAAGATGTTACTACTGTCCATATTACAAATAGCAGCAGCGAAAAGCCAAGGAGTGCCGCGACAAGTTGCATGTCCCAACGAGTCAATTCATCTCTTGCATATGCCCAGATTGCGAAGAAGCCCGCATATCCGAAGGTTATGACAATATTGTTGTAAGTTGCTGATTTATCAAAAAGCGCAGACTGAATCTCGATTTGACGATCAAATAGCTCATTGAGAGCTTTTTCTTCGGACGGGTTAAATATTACCCTGCTTGACGGTGTTGCTGGTATGGCGTCATTGATTTTGGGCATGGTTGGAAGTTTCCCACTATGAAATCAAAATGAATCTTTAGATTAGATGTCGATGACCGCTACACGAAGGCTCCCCCTCACACCAACCTCGACGCCTCCACCGCGGCCCGCACAAAATCCGCAAACAACGGGTGCGGGGCAAAGGGTTTGCTTTTCAACTCCGGATGGAACTGCACGCCGATAAACCACGGGTGGTCTTTGATCTCCACAATCTCCGGCAACCGTCCGTCGGGGGAGACGCCGGAGAAGATCAGGCCGCAGGCTTCCAGCTTGTCGCGGTATTTCATGTCCACCTCATAGCGGTGGCGGTGGCGTTCTTCGATCTCGGTCGCGCCGTAAATCCCGGCCACGCGCGAGCCTTCGTTCAGATGCGCGGAATAGGCACCAAGGCGCATGGAGCCGCCTTTGTCATCGCTGACCTTGCGTTCCACCAGATGATTGCCCTGCACCCATTCTTTCAGGTGATAAACCACCGGCGTAAAACGGTTTTCGCCTTTCTCATGGTTGAATTCTTCTGACCCGGCATCGGGCATCCCTGCCAGATTGCGGGCGGTTTCAATCACGGCCATTTGCATGCCGAGGCAGATGCCGAGATACGGCACTTTGCGGGTGCGGGCGAATTCCACCGCCTTGATCTTGCCTTCGGTGCCGCGTTCGCCAAAGCCGCCCGGCACGAGGATGGCGTGGAAGCGTTGCAGATGCAGCGCGGGGTCTTCGCGCTCAAAGAGTTCACTGTCGACCCACTCAACCCGGACACGGGTGCGGTTGGCCATGCCGCCATGGGTCAGCGCCTCGGCAATGGATTTATAGGCGTCGCCAAGCTGGGTGTATTTGCCGACAATGGCGATGCGCACCTCACCTTCGGCGTTCATCATCCGGTCCATCACATCTTCCCAACGCGCCAGATTGGGGCGCGGCGCGGGGGAGATGTTGAAGGCATCGAGCACGGCTTGATCAAGCCCTTCGCGGTGATAGGCGAGCGGGGCTTCATAGATGGTTTTCAGGTCATAGGCGGCGATCACCGCCTCGGTACGGACATTGCAAAAGAGCGCGATTTTTGCGCGTTCTTTCTCAGGGATCGGATGTTCGGACCGCAGGAGCAGCACGTCAGGGGCAAGGCCGATGCTTTGCAGTGCTTTGACCGAGTGTTGGGTCGGTTTGGTTTTCAACTCCCCCGCGGCGGCGAGATAGGGCAGCAAGGTCAGGTGCATCAGGATACATTCGCCGCGCGGACGTTCGTGGATGAATTGGCGGATGGCTTCAAAAAACGGCAGGCCTTCGATATCGCCGACGGTGCCGCCGATTTCGCACAGCATGAAATCGACTTCTTTTTTGCCGATGTGGAGGTACTCTTTTATTTCATTGGTGACGTGCGGAACGACCTGAATGGTCTTGCCAAGGTAATCGCCGCGCCGCTCCTTCTCCAATACATTGGAATAGATGCGACCGGACGAGATGCTGTCGGTCTTGCGGGCAGGAACCCCGGTGAAGCGTTCATAATGGCCGAGGTCGAGGTCGGTTTCGGCACCGTCATCGGTCACGAAAACCTCACCATGTTCAAACGGCGACATCGTGCCGGGGTCGACGTTGAGGTAGGGGTCGAGTTTGCGAAGGCGCACCGAATAGCCGCGCGCTTGCAGCAAGGCGCCCAAAGCGGCGGAGGCAAGCCCTTTGCCCAAGGATGAAACCACACCGCCGGTAATGAAGATATAACGTGCCAAGTGGAGACCCCCGTGAACTGTTTTGCCAATGCGATATAGCGCCGCAGAATCGCACCATCACGGGATTTGAGACTTAAGCGAAAAACGGGTGGTCTGCAACAGTCTGTCTAGATGATGATGCAGAAAGACGCCGCACCCCAAGAGTTTGGGACTGCGGCCGATTTCGTGTGCCTCAATTGCTGGGCGCGGTGCCGGTGCTGCCTGCGGGTGCTGGCGCTGCCGGTGCTGTTTCCGGCGTGGCTGCGGGCGCTGGCGTTCCCGGTGCCGCAGGCGTCGCGTCTGGTGTCGCTGGCTGATCGGCGCGCGGCGGGGTCAGGGGCGCATCCGAAGGGGTCGGAGGCAGCAGGTCTTTGCCCAGAGGTGCCTCTTGCACCGGGGCTTTTGGTGCCGTGCCGCCGAACTGGTCGATCACCGACGCGCCGGATGATTTTTGTGCCGCAAGCAGGGTGAGCGTCACGGAGGTCACGATGAAGCACACCGCGAAAATCCACGTCAGCTTGGTCAGCGCCGTTGCTGCGGCCCGGCCCGACATTACGCCGCCGCCACCGCCGCCACCCATGCCCAAACCGCCCCCTTCGGAGCGTTGCAGCAACACGACGCCGATCAGGCAAAGTGCAAGGATCAGGTGGATGGTAAGAACGACGTTTTCCATAGGGCTTTCGGCTTTTCGCTTGGCTGACGCGTCTACTTATGCGCAGATCGGCGCGGGGGCAAGCCCTTCGGCGGGGGCTGTGTCGCAAGCGGAGGGGTTTGGCGGATTGCCTCGACCTGGCGGGCCTCCCCCTCCTTGCGATGAAACGATGCGCCATCCAGCCTGGCCCTCCCGCTCACGACCGCTCGAATTCGCTGTTGCCGCCCGATCCGGCGCTGCGGGCGATGGCGCCTGAAACCTTGCTTGTTGCCAGTGGGTTGGTCGACTTGGCAGTGCTGGATGTGATCATCGACCCCGATAAACTCAAGGTCGGCCTGCGCGATGGTGCCGCCCTGGTGGCGCTCTGATGGCACGGGGTTGGAAGGCGCCTGCGGTTCACGGCTGGCTTGTGCGAAACGTGACGGCGACGATCGCCTCGACGGGGTTTTACGAGTATCAACGCGAATATACGATCCTGGTTGGAAACACGGATAATCCGCACAAAATGACCTCTCATGATTTGCACGCAAATCCCTGCGTGCGTGGTCTTGGGGCTTCCGTACAAAATTTGTCCCATGATGCTTCCTATTGTTGATCAGAGAGTCATGGACCACCACACACTGAGACGAAACAGCTAGGCGGCAAAAGCCTCTCGGCCTTCGAACGAAAGGCTGCCAGAATGAATTGAGAGACGGCAATGCAGCGCGGCAAGGGCGAAACTCCGGCGAATATGTCTTGAACCCCGATAGGTAAACGGTGGAATTCTGGTCCCGGAAATAGTGTTCCGAAATCGGAGGAAATGTTTTGCCCATTGCAATAGCCGAGGGCGACAGGAGCAGGGGGGCGCTGCCCCCCTCTGGCCCTTTTGGGCCATTCACCCCTCGGGATATTTTCGCAGAGAAGACGGGGGAATTGGCGCTTTGGGTTGGCTTTTGCAGTTCTGGCCTGTAACCGGGGGCTGGTTTGGCGCTGACCTCAGCGACCTGTGCGCAGAAAAGCCCTTTGGAAAATGGACACGATGATTTCAATGCATGTGTATCGCCAGCAATGGTTTGGCAATGTCCGGGGTGATCTGTTGTCGGGTCTGGTCGTTGCTTTGGCGCTGATACCCGAGGCGATCGCGTTTTCGATTATTGCGGGGGTAGACCCGCAAGTCGGGCTTTACGCCAGTTTCTCCATCGCAGTGATTTGTGCGATTGCGGGCGGGCGGCCGGGGATGATTTCGGCGGCGACGGCGGCGACCGCGGTGCTGATGGTCACATTGGTCAAGGATCACGGCTTGCAATATCTGCTGGCGGCGACCGTGCTTGCGGGTCTGTTGCAGATTGGGGCGAGGCTGTTGCGATTGGGACGGGTGATGCGCTTTGTCTCCAGGTCGGTGATGACGGGGTTTGTGAACGCGTTGGCGATCCTGATTTTCATGGCGCAATTGCCGGAACTGGACCCGGCGCGCGTGACATGGATTACCTATGTTCTGGTTGCGGGTGGGTTGGCGATAATCTATTTGCTGCCGTTGCTGACTAAAGCGATTCCGTCGCCATTGGTGACGATTGTGGTGCTGACCGCGTTGACGCTGGGTTTTGGGTTTGACGTGCGCACGGTGGGCGATATGGGGGCGTTGCCGGATACGTTGCCGGTGTTCCTGATCCCCGATATTCCGCTGACTTGGGAAACGTTGCAGATCATCCTGCCCTATTCGGCGGCGGTGGCGGTGGTGGGTTTCCTGGAAAGCCTGATGAC
>NZ_JAKDLJ010000281.1 GCF_030452865.1 Pseudorhodobacter sp. | reverse complement strand
ATGGTGACGCTCATACTGGGCATCATTGCTGTCCATTTCTTCTGTATCAGGACCATCAATGACGTCTCTAGCGCGGTCGAGAAGGGCTTCGAGCGTAGCGCGGTGTTGGCCAAGATCATCAAGGGTCAGCTTCCGACGCAGCGCGCGGGCCGTCCGGGCGGCCGTGTCGCGCAACTGATCCCACAGGCCAAGACCTGGCTGCATCTCCTCACCGAACTCAGCCAAGGCCGCGAGGTCGCGCCGCATGAGGCTGACAACCTCCCTGAGCCGCCTGACGCGGTCTTCTGCCTCACGCACGGCTTCTGCGGCGCGGGCGATCTCCTCTGCACGGCAGTAGAGCGGGGAAAGGTCAAAGCCAAAGGCTATGCGCTCCTCACCATACTTGCGCACATAGCGCTTGCCGTTCGGGCTGTCGCGACGCACCAGCAGGCCTGCTTCAACCAGCCGGGCTAGGTGGCGCCGCATCGTCGAGCATGGCATTCCGTTAAGCCGCTCGCAGATGGCCTTATTGGACGGGAAGACGACCATATCTGCGTTCCCGCCCAGCATGTCAGCCGGGAAGAAGCTGAGTAGCCCCTGAACCACTGTCAGATCGCGTTCAGAGACGCCAAAGGCGGCCTGCGCTTTGGACAACTCCCGAAGAACCTCCCATTTGTTGACCGCCTTGCCCGGAACTGATGTGTCTGGCTTTTCGATCACGCGCAGATGCGCGTGCGAGATCGGCCGCATAAACGGCGAAATTGGTGTGTATTCCATGATTTCATTCACGAAGGCATAGAAAAACCGCTCCGCGAATCACATATGACTTGCGGTTAGTGCGCTGGCCCATTACCTTGAAAGTGCGAAGATCAAAGTTTGGGTCTCGTGGAGCGCAAGCTTTACGGGACCTTTTCTTTAGCCTGTGCCGTGCCTCCTTTTCATTGCTGCTCTGCCTCTCCTCACGTCTCGCGCTTCCAGCGCGCGTGAAGCTCTTGAAGGACAACCTGCGCTTGGCCTTCGAGCCAAACTGCAAAGGAACCGTCCACATTTGTAAGGTCCAGGCGGACCCCGTGGCTTGACCTCTTGATGCTGCCAGCAGGAACGCCGTCAATCACAAGCGATGTTGCCTTTGAGCGAGACTTTGGCGCGCGAGTCTGGCCGCCACTCTTCTTGAGATGCCGCGTCACAGCTTCAAAGGCAGACACTGATGGGTCGGATTGAGCCTCTTCAGAGTCGTCAGATTGCCGAGTTTCAGTTGCTTTGCTGCGGACATTCAGAGCAATCTTGCAAAGCTCTTGTTGGTTGCCATCGCCCTCCGCAAGGTACTTTACAAGAGCCTCCCACCTAGGTCGGCCGACGCCATGCGCTGGTCCGATCGCATGGGCCAAGTCCGCGCCGACAGCCTTTGCAATCGACATCGACATCGAAATCGCTGAACGGGTAACGTTCAGCACCTCGGCAATCTGCGCCTGGGATCCAAAACCGCTATCGAGCAACTCCCGAGCGAATAGGGCCCGCTCAATGAAGCTGAGGTCGCGCCTGCCGGTGTTCTCTGACACTTGGGCACGAACAGCCGCTGTATCGTCAAGATTTGCGATAAGCGCCCTTACCTTGCTTAACTTGTCAGAGCCGCGGATAGCTTCAAGGCGCCTGCGGCCGTAGACTAGGAGATATCGGTTAGTCTCCGTTGGGTGGCGCCTGACCAAGATCGGAACTGTCTGTCCATTCAACTCAATCAACGCACGAAGATCGTGGACGTCTTCCGGATCCAGCCTGTCGGAAAATCGTTCGTCTTCGATTTCGCTTGGATCAAGTTCCCAGACATGATGTGCATCGACGGCATCTCGCGCCGAGCGCAGCGCCCGGTTACTCGACATCATGCTACTTGGTGCGGGCGGTGTACCCGCCGTCGCAAGACTGTCGAGCATAGACATCCGCTTCTTTTTGCTATCCGTCATCAGCGCCCCCAGGTCTTCTGAATAAGCTGCGCGATTTCGTCGTTTACAGCGTTCAAACTCTCAATGGCCCGGTCATAGGTGGTTCGCGTGAATGCGCTCCGCTCAACTTCATACAGGGTCTGCTTGGTCAGGCCCGCGTCGGAGATTGCTGTCGACTTAAGCATTGGCGCATTGAGGACCTTGTCCCCGTACATGGTCCGCAAAAACGCAACAATGCGGTTCTGCGGAGAGTCTGTTGGCTCGTAGCGGGTCAGCATATAGCGCATCCAGTCATGCGACATGTCGGCACCACTATCGGCGATGACATCCATCAGGTCGGCTGTCATACGCAGGAACTGGCTCATCGACATGACATCGAGCATTTCGGGATGGATCGTCACCAGAACACCCGTCGCGGCCGACAGGGCAGACATTGTCAGAAATCCAAGCTGCGGTGGGCAGTCGATCACGACGACATCATACCGTTCATCAACCTGAGCCAAGGTCTCCTTCACGCGGAAGAAAAACAAGCCGGCATTACCCCGGGCAAGCGCCCGAGGAGTCTCGTGCTCGAATTCCATGAGCTCAAGATTGCCCGGAATCAGGTCGAGGTTGGGGATATAAGTCTTGCGAATGACATCCGTGATCGGCACCGGATCCTCATAACGGATCGCATCGTAGAGCGTTCCACCATCCAACAAGTCAAACTCGGGCTGAACGCCATGCAGAGCGGTCAACGAGGCCTGTGGGTCAAGGTCAATGGCAAGAACCCGGTAGCCGGTGAGGGCAAGACGCTGGGCCAAATGTGCCGACGATGTGGTCTTTCCCGAGCCACCTTTGAAATTCATCACGCCAATGATCTGGAGATGATCGCCTTCACGCCGACCTGGTAGGTAATCGCCGGGCTTACGCGCAGTTTTTTCTAGCAATATCCGCAAATTCTGAATGTCTTCGGCCGAGTAGTGCCGCCGGTTCCCTGACGAGACTTCAGGCGAAGGGCCTTTGCCATCCAGGTGAAGCTTTCTGAGATAGGAATCATTGATCCCAAGCAAAGCAGCTGCTTCACCAGAGGTGAACTTCCGCATAGACTTCGACGCATCCGGTGGGAAAAGGCTCTCCCTTTGGGAATGAAGTTGGGCAGCGAGGAGCTCAGAATGCTGTCGAATGACTGCATTCAGATCTTCTGGTGTCTCGGTCCTGCTCATTTGCCCTCGCACTCATGCCGTGTTCACGGTTTTCGGCGTTTAGTCGCCCTTTTCCGTGACTATTGCCGGAGTGGTTAGATTCGCGCAAGCTCTTTCTAGATTTGGTAGCTAAGCGACCACAAAACACTAGAGCCGCTGCTGTGATCGGCGGACCTTGTCTCCATAATCAGTATGATATACATTACTATAACGATATCCTTTCCTTTGGAGGTTATGATGAACGTTGCAAAGTGGGGCAACTCCTTAGCGGTCCGCTTGCCCGCGGAACTTGTCCGCGAGCTTGGTCTTAGGGAAGGTGACCAGATCGACCTGGTAAAGGACGACGGCGCGGTGAAGGTGCGGCGCCAGCCCCGCGCCGGCGAGGTGCTCGAAGGTCTGCGCCGCTTCAGAGGCAAGCTGCCTGCAGCCCAACGCCTGAGCCGTGACGACGCGCATGAACGCTGAGTTTGCCGACACTAACGTGATCCTCTACCTCTTGGATGACGGGCCGAAAGCGGATCGTGCCGAGGAAATTTTGGGGCAGGGGCCACGCATAAGCGTGCAGGTGCTTAACGAGGCCTTAGTGAACTGTCGCCGCAAGGCCGGGCTTAGCTGGGAAGAAGCCAACGCATTTCTGGCTGGCGTCCAAGCGCTCTGTCCGATTGAAGATCTCACGCTGCGGACGCATGAGATTGGCCGTGCCCTTGCTGAACGGTATGGCTTTGCGGTCTATGACTCTATGATCGTTGCCGCGGCAATGATCGCCGGCTGCACGACGCTGTGGAGCGAAGACATGCAGGATGGCCTGCTTGTTGAAGGTCAACTTCGTATCGTGAACCCCTTCGCCTGAAATGCTCTCAGCCGCGCTCTTACACAAACAACCCAAGCTTCTCGGCCCGCTCGAGCAGCATCTTCACCGATGACGGCTGCCAACTTGTCCTACCGCGGGGCGTACGCTCGCGCATCGCCTCCAGTCGGACGCAGATGGCCTGCAGCGTGATTTCGGGATCCGCGCCTTTGATCGCGGCGATGATGGCGGGCAGTCGGTCGCCGGTCTCCCGACGTCCGGCGCGGCCGAGCACGGTTTTCGGAAGGAAACCGTCACGGACAAAAGCATTCACAGCACGAAGGAGGCGGCTTTGCGTCCAGCGCCGCGCCTCGGGCAGGGGGCCATTGATGATCAGCAGCACATCTTCCCAGGCCATATCGGGTCGCAAGCGGCGGACATGCGGCACCCAGCCTTGCGCCGTCTCGTTCAGGCGCTCCATGTAGCCGCCCTGTCGCGCGAGCCGCACCTTGCGCAACGCTGCAGGGTCTTTGGCCCGCAGCCCAGGGTTTCCGCCAACGCGCCCTTCGGTGCGCGCGCTGGCGAGGCCAGCTTTGGTGCGCTCCCGGATCAGGGCGCGCTCGAACTCGGCCGCAGCGCCCAATACCTGCAGCGTGAACTTGCCCTGCGGTGAGGCAGTGTCGATCGGGTCTTGAATGGAACGAAAGAACGCGCCCTTTGCCTCCAACCGCTCGATCAACTCCAGCAGATGCGACAGCGATCGCGCTAGCCGGTCGATCCGCACCACGACCAGAGTGTCACCCTTGCCAACCCTCTCCAACACGCGGGCCAGCACCGGGCGTGCGCGATTGCCGCCCGAGGCTTGTTCTTCGTGGATCTCGGCACAGCCTGCGGATTTCAGAGCCTGCGACTGGGGCAGGGGGGTCTGATCCTCGGTCGAAACGCGAGCGTAGCCGATCAGGGGCATCAAAACAGGCCTTTTGCAATTTCACTCATCACTACTAAACGACCGTTTGTAAACGGATGCAAGGGCGCTCTCTATTGCTGAGGTCAGCGA
>NZ_JAKDLJ010000280.1 GCF_030452865.1 Pseudorhodobacter sp. | reverse complement strand
CGGAATTGCCAGCGCGCAGCAGCGGCGGCGCTTCCATCGCGGGCACGGCATAGCGTTCGCCCGCATCCAGCACTTTTTCAAACAGCACAGTGCCATCCGCTGCCTGCACCCGCACCCAGGACGGGCGCACCGCCAGCAGTTCCACCTTTGGCGCGTCGGCGGCAACGACCTGCACCTCTGCTTCGGCTGCTGTGGCGGCATCGGCTTGCGCGATTTCTGTCGTCGCCTCACCGCGTTGCAGGTTGATCGCAGCAATCGGGCCATCACGGGAGGTCATCACCGGCACGTCCAGCGCCTGCGGACGATAAAGCCGGTCAGAACCTTGCGGCGACGCGGTGTTGGCAGCGAGTGCCGTCGAATCCGTAGCCTCGGGTGTTACAACTTCGGGGGCAGAGCGGACCAAAGGTGCCACGCCCTGCACATTGCCCAGCGGGTCAATTTCGGCCACGACCTGCGGCGCCTGATCGACCGGGGCGAGCTGCACGCGCTGTACCTCTTGCAACACCGACCAGCCGCCGTAGCCGATGCCGCCGATCAGCCCAAGAAGGACCAGAACAGAGCCAATCGCACCCGGCTCGATTCGGTTGAAAACCGATTCACTGCGCGGCACGAACGTCGCATTTGGATTGGCGAGCGGATCGCCGAAATCCTGCGTGCGGCTGCGGGCTTTGGAGATTTGCGCGGGGGAAGCGGCGGCGGACATGCCATGCGCCAAGGTGAAATTCGCCTCCCGGCAGAATTTCGTATACGCCCAATCTGGGTCCATCCCCAGATAACGGGCGTAAGAACGCACATAACCTGCAACGAAACCCTGGGTTTCGAACGCGGAGACATCACAATTTTCAATGGCGGCAACATAGGTCGCCTTGATCTTCAACTCCCGCTGAACATCAAGCAGGGACTTGCCCAAGGTTGCGCGTTCACCGCGCATCAGGTCGCCCAGACGCAACTCGAAGTCGTCAAACCCCTTGGGTTTATCGCCTTCAGACGTCGAAGGTGCTGTCCTCCGGCCGATCATTACATTAAGCCCCGTTGCTGCCCCAAATTATCGCGTGAGTCGTTTTTGCATCGACTCAACGCCCTCGTATTGCGGGTAATCTAGCACATGACAACCCGATTTGCATACGCCCCTTGCGTCACGCAGACAATTCGGCGCGATTCAGCGCACAATGCCGCCAGAGTGCGTCCATTGCCTTCACAACTGCGTCAATTTGTGACGGTTCGTGAACAGGCGATGGCGTAAAGCGCAGCCGTTCCGTGCCGCGTGGCACGGTGGGGAAGTTGATCGGCTGCACATAGATGCCGAATTTTTCCAGCAGCATGTCGGACAAGGCTTTGCAATGAACCGGGTGGCCGACATGGACTGGAACGATATGGCTGCCGTGGTCGATGATCGGCAGGCCAATGGCTTTCAGCCGGGTTTTCAACATGCGGGCGTGAAGCTGCTGCTTGTCGCGCAGATGCTGCGCGGTTTTCAGATAGCGCACCGAAGCCGCTGCCCCTGCCGCCACCGCAGGTGGCATCGAGGAGGTGAAAATGAACCCCGGTGCGTAGGAGCGCACGGCGTCACACATCTTGGTCGATGCCGCGATATAGCCGCCCGCCACGCCAAACGCCTTGGCCAGTGTGGCGTTGATGATGTCAATCCGGTGCATCACCCCGTCGCGTTCCGCTACCCCTGCCCCGCGCGGGCCGTACATGCCCACGGCGTGCACCTCGTCAATATAGGTCAGAGCGCCGAATTCCTCGGCCAGATCGCAGATCGCTGCAACCGGACCGAAATCGCCATCCATCGAATAGATTGATTCGAACGCAATCAGTTTTGGCGCAGTGGGATCGTCGGCCGTCAGGAGTTCGCGCAGATGCGCGAGGTCATTGTGACGGAAAATCCGCTTGGCCCCGCCGTTGCGGCGCACGCCTTCGATCATCGAGGCGTGGTTCAGCGCATCGGAATAGATGATCAGGCCGGGGAACAGTTTCGGCAGGGTCGAAAGCGTCGCATCATTGGCGTTATAGGCAGAGGTGAAGACCAGCGCCGCTTCCTTGCCATGCAGATCGGCCAGTTCCGCCTCCAACCGGTTGTGATAAACTGTGGTGCCGGAAATGTTGCGCGTCCCGCCGGACCCTGCGCCGGTTGCCTCGATCGCCTCGTGCATCGCGGCGAGAACGACGGGGTGTTGCCCCATCCCGAGATAGTCATTGCCGCACCAGACCGTGATCTCCTGCTCTGTCCCGTCGGGCTTGCGCCAGACTGCTGCGGGATAAGCGCCCTGACGCCGCTCAATATCAATGAAGGTGCGATAACGACCCTCCTCGTGCAACCGGTTCAAAGCGGTGTCGAGCGCGGCATCAAAGTTCATTGGCATCTCCAGTCATCCCGCCCGGATATCGGCGTCAAGGGCAGGTCATGGCCGATCAGGTCGGGGAATCGGGTCGGCCACTTTGATATTCATCAAACGCTATATCTGAAAGAGGGCATTTTGCCGCCCCCCTTCGTTCCGGTTAAGCCACCGCAAGGCGTCGGCGTCAAGACGCATCCGCGATAACGGTTTCGCAATCCGTCGCACCCTTGGCGTTGCAGGCCGCGATCGCCGCCGCAGCAGCCCCCGGACCGGAGGCGAGGGCAAAAAAGCCGGTCGAGGCCGAAGCCGCCATCGCACGCTCGCCTGATTTGCCATAGTCGGCCTTGAAGGCAACCGTTCCTTCAACCGACAATTGCAGCGGTTGCGCCTTCCATTTTGCCGGGCGAACAACCGCAGCAACCACACATTCGGTGCCTTTGGTACGCGCTTTGTTGCAACCGGCAAGAGCCGCCGCCGACGCCGCCTCCACCGAGTTGTGATTGGCAACAAGGATGGTCGCTTCGGATTTCAGCAACTCCTCCTCCGGCGCGATGGCGACAGCGGCGTAATAGGCGTAATCCTTGGCAACCTGCTGCAACAATCTGGCGCTGTCTTCGGACAGCCCTTCAACCTTGTACATCAGAAGTTCGGACCCTTTCGGCGAAAACAGCATCTTTGCGGCCTCCTTGCCGCTCACCGGATCGGCAAACGCCGCCGAAGCCGCTGCCCATATTACCCCGGCAAACCCCAGCGCCAGTGCGCCACGTTCCATCGCGAATACCATCTGCATATCACCCTTTTCGTTTTGCCAGAAACCCTTGGCCTTTTGTGCATTTTAGCCGCATTCGGAAGCTCTGGACAGGGGCGCAATGCCTGATACTCTGCGCCAAAGCCCCAAAAACCGGAGACACCCGATGTCGATCAATGCCGTGCTGGACAAGATTGATGCAGATCTGCCCGCAGCCACCGACCGTCTGCTGGATTTATTGCGCATCCCGTCGATTTCAACCGATCCTGCATTCAAGGCAGATTGTGACCGTGCAGCGGACTGGCTGGTGGCGGAGTTGCAGAGCCTTGGGTTTGCAGCGTCGAAGCGCCCGACGCCGGGGCATCCGATGGTCGTCGCCCATTGCGCGGGCGACGGTCCGCATGTTCTGTTCTATGGTCATTACGATGTACAACCGGTGGACCCGCTGAACCTGTGGGACCGCGACCCGTTCGATCCACAGGTCGAGGATGGGCCGGCAGGCAAGGTGATCCGGGGGCGTGGATCGTCAGACGACAAGGGCCAGTTGATGACGTTTCTGGAGGCGTGCCGCGCCTGGAAAGCCGTGCATGGCACCCTGCCCGGCCGCATCACGGTGTTTCTGGAGGGGGAGGAGGAATCCGGCTCACCCTCGCTAATCCCGTTCATGCAGGAAAACGCGGCAGAGTTGCGCGCCGATGTGGCGCTGATCTGTGACACCGGGTTGTTCGAGTCCAAAAATCCCGCGATTGTCACCATGCTGCGCGGGTTGCTGGGTGAGGAGGTGACCGTCCATGGCCCGAACAAAGATCTTCATTCCGGCATGTATGGCGGGGCGGCGATCAACCCGATCAGGGTGCTGAGCCGGATCATCGCCGGGCTGCACGATGCGACAGGGCGCATCACGGTGCCGGGGTTCTATGACGGGGTGCCGGAACTGTCAGATGAAATGCGCGCGCAATGGCAAGGGCTTGCCTTTGATCACGCGCGGTTTCTCGGCGATGTCGGCCTGTCGGTTCCAGCGGGCGAGGCGGACCGTACCCCGCTCGAAATGCTCTGGTCGCGCCCGACTTGTGAGGTAAACGGCATCTGGGGCGGGTATACCGGCGAAGGGTTCAAGACCGTGCTCCCGGCCGAGGCCCATGCCAAGATCAGCTTCCGTCTGGTCGGCCAGCAAGACCCGTTCGCCATTCGGGAGGCGTTTCGCACTTATGTCACGAGCCAACTGCCCGCCGATTGCAGCGTTGAATTCAAGGGCCATGGCAACAGCCCCGCCGGCCAGATGAGCGTTGACAATTTCGCGTTTGAACCCGCCCGCGCCGCGTTGACCGAAGAATGGGGAATTGCGGCGGCCTATGTCGGATGCGGTGGATCAATCCCGATTGCGGGCTATTTCAAGACCTATCTCGATATGGACGCAATGCTGATCGGGTTTGGCAAGGACAATGACCAGATCCATTCCCCGAACGAGAAATACGACATGGAGAGTTTTCACAAAGGCATCCGATCTTGGGCGCGGGTGTTGGATCGGTTGATGGCGTGAGGCGGCGCGATTTGGGACGAGCGCCGGGGGACTTCACGTCCCCCGGACCCCCGTGGGATATTTTTGAACAGATGATGGAATGAGCAGCGAAATCAGGGAGGTGTCAATTGTCGATGAAAGCGCGTGGCGCGGACTTTGGGCGCAGTATCTGGATTTTTATGGAGTGGTTCTGGCACCGGTGGTCACGGACCAGACTTGGGCGCGCCTTGTGGATCCAGCGGCGGTTTTGCGCGGGCGTCTGGTACTGGTTGAGGGCGCGGCGGTCGGATTTGCACTGCATCACACACATCTGTCCACCTGGTCCGATGGGCCGGATTGCTATCTTGAGGATCTG
>NZ_JAKDLJ010000279.1 GCF_030452865.1 Pseudorhodobacter sp. | reverse complement strand
AGTGCGGAGTTTCGTCTGACGGGCCTGGCCACCGCAGGCCCAGAAAGCCAGTGCAGTTTGGACCGACACCGATCCTGTTCCGGCGAGTTGCTCTGGTTCAGCGATCCTTCGCTCCAAGGCCACCGCATATCCCGAGCCCGAGGCTGACCCGGTAGGGTCGAGATATGCTGTCAAGCTGATGAGTGCGCTTCTCCCTGTTGTCGAAGGCCGTTTCGATCGTAAGTCGTACATCCATGGCAGTACCCCTCGCAAAGAGCTTACCTTGGCACAGGCCAGACCACCGACGACGCCCCCCATGTTCTGTCCACTCACTTACGGAAGTCTGCGCGGATTGCGCGGGCGGTTGGCTTGACCTGATGGCGTAAGCCGCCGACCTGCACCCGATCACGCGCGCCTGCATGGGGTTTCACCTTTGGAGCCTCGCGGGCCTCGGGCAACAGGGCGACCCTATGGAAGCGGCGGTTACTGCCGCACGCATTGCGGCCAGCGAGTGTAAAGGGCGATCTTTGCAACGCTGGCTATGGGTGGGGGGTAGTGGGTCACTTTGCCTCAGCTTTGGTCGGAATCATGCCGTCGATTTCACCTTTTGTGATCGGCGCTGAGGTTTCTTGCCGACTATTCATGGTTGAAGTAGGATATTGAGGTATAGACAATCGACATTATGCATTTGGGACAGGTTGGGAC
Organism: Pseudorhodobacter sp.; assembly: GCF_030452865.1. Lineage (GTDB taxonomy): Bacteria > Pseudomonadota > Alphaproteobacteria > Rhodobacterales > Rhodobacteraceae > Pseudorhodobacter. The sequence continues at coordinate 4,282 of NZ_JAKDLJ010000279.1, read as the reverse complement.
CGGGTTATCGTCTCCCGCACCGGGGCATTAAAACCCACTGACGATCCACGCCCGGTGTCACCCGCGACCGACACAAACGAAAGTTTACCAAGTGCTTTTTACTCTTTTACGATGCTTTCTTTTCACGATCTGTTTTCTGACGGTCGTAATCGTTGCGGCGCGCCTTGTTTTTCACGTTCCCGACAGCGCGGATCGGAAAGAGACTATCGCTCTGCCTCCGGTCGAGGACAGTGCGTTGGCTGCTGCCGTGACCAAAAGCGCCCATGAGCGCTCGGGGCTGACCGGTATTGCGTCGCTGGAGGATGGCCGGGACGCATTCGCGGCGCGAATTCTGCTCGCCAATGCCGCTGTTTCCTCGATCGACGTTCAATACTACATCTGGCGCGCCGACATGACCGGGCATTTGTTTCTCAAGGCCCTGTATCGCGCGGCAAACCGCGGAGTGCGGGTGCGCTTGTTGCTCGACGACAACGGAATTGACGGTCTTGACGACGTGCTGGCTGCCATGGATGCCCATCCCAATATGGAGGTCCGCCTGTATAATCCGTTCATCCTGCGACGGTTGAAACGGCTCTCCTTTGCCTTCGATTTCTTCAGGCTGAACCACCGGATGCACAACAAGGCGTTCACCGTCGATGGCCGCGTCAGCATCCTGGGCGGACGCAACGTGGGCGACGAATATTTCGGAACCGGCACGAACCCCCTGCAAATCGATCTGGATGTTCTTGCCGTTGGCGACATCGTTCCGCGGATTTCGAAGGATTTCGACCGCTACTGGAATTCCGTTTCGGTCGTTCTCGCCGCGCAGATTCTGGGAACGTCGGACAACACCGCGGTGATTTCGACGATGCTGGCTGCCTTCGAGGCGGCGCCGGATTTCAATGAGTATCGCCTGCTCCTAGAGGCTTGCGATATCGTGTCGTCGCTGGAGCGGGGCGATCTGCCACTGGAATGGACCGAAGCCGTGCTGGTCAGCGATGATCCTGTCATCGGTTTTGACGCAGTTCCGCGCAGGGATTTGTTTGTGACCCGCCTGCTCAGTGCAGTCGGGCCGATCAAGACACGGTTTGACGGGGTAACGCCCTATTTCGTGCCCGGTGCCGCCGGAGTAAAGGCGTTTACCGCATTGCAACAGCGCGGTGTGGCCGTGCGTATGCTGACAAATTCACTCGACGCGACGGACGTGATGCCGGTTCATGCGGGATACGCCAAGCGCCGGAAGGACTTGCTGCGGGCGGGCGTCGGCCTGTTCGAATTGCGCCCCCGGCCCAGTGGACCGACCTCGCTTGATAAACTTGGCCCGTTCGGATCGTCGGGGTCCCATCTTCACGCCAAGACCTTTGCTGTAGATGGCACCCGCGTCTTTGTCGGATCGTTCAATTTCGACCCCCGCTCGGCGACGCTGAATACGGAAATGGGCCTGCTGATCCAAAGCACCAGGATGGCCCAGAGGTTGCATGATGCGTTCGACAGGGGCCTTGACGAACTTGCGTGGCGGGTGGAGCTGCGCGAGGGGCGCCTGATCTGGACCGGCGCATCGAATGACGCGGCAACCCATGTCGAACCCGGCACGACATTTGCCAAGCGCGCCGCCTTGACGTTCATCGGTTGGCTGCCGGTGGAATGGCTTTTGTGACCGGTCTTCACCTGGGTTCCACAGCATTTAGAGCCCGCTTGCAGATGCCTTGCAATGCGTGGTGAAAGGTGAATCACCGGTCAGCCGGATCGAGACGCCGAAACGCGCTCATATGCGGAAACTGGCCTTTGGCGATGTATGCAGCCTCTGCGGCGGTCGATTCACGGTTCAGGATTTCGTTGCGATGGGGATGGCGTCCGAACGCCGCGATGACCTTGCGAACGTCGCGGGCCTGATTGGCCAGTCCGGCGTATATGGGTTGCAGGTGGATCGGCGCGGCGGCGGCGATGTCTTCGCGCAGGCCGACCAGCATATCGAGGCGATGTAGATGGTCGGGTCCTTCGCAATGGCCGAGTGGCAAGCCGAAGACGACCTGAAACCACGGCGTCTCCAGCTTGGCATAATGCCCGTTCGACAAGCCCTCTGTCACCAGGATCCGCGCACGCGGATCCTGCGCGAAGGCCCGCGCATCGTCTCGCCACAGCGAACGGGAAAACTGGTCGAGCAGGATGATCAGCGCCAGCCTTCTAGGCGCGCTCATCGCCCAGTGATCGAGGCGACCCCGCGCCGCCTCTCGGGTCAGATCCGCAAACCGCGCCATGATCTGATCGTCGGCGCCGCCCTGCATCCTCCACGACCAATGTGCGTGGTGCGCGGGCGCCTCGACATTCAAAGACCGCCCTTCAGGAAACCAGAAATCAAGAACATCGTCCCATTCCCGACAATCCTTGATAACTGCCATTTGTGCCTCCTTCCGAATTACGGATTTGACACTTTCCTGCGCCGCCGGCCCAAGTGCCTGGCGTTCCCCTCAATCGGCCTCGGCGGGCCTGTCACGCAGCGCTGCAACGGCATCCGCATCGATCGGGGCTGCAGAGTTGCTCCAGCCGCTGCGCACGAAGTTTGCCAGCGTGGCCACCTCGTCGTCGGTCAGCCGATTGGCAAAGCCGGGCATCCGCAGGCGCATGGGCCGGATTTCGGTCGATGGCAATTCCGCGCCATGCAGGATGATATTGATCAGGCCCGTGCCGCCGGGCGCGTTCACCAGTGAATTGCCGTCGAGTTCGGGAAAGATCTCGTTCGCGCCAAGGCCGTCGACGAAGTGGCAGGCGTTGCAATTGTCGAGGTAGAGACGCGCGCCCAACTCCATGCCCGGATCGGCAGAGGCGAGCAGCGCCTCGGTTTTGCCGGAGGTTTCGGGGCGGGCAGGCGGCGTCTCGGGTGCCGGGCCGTCGCGGCCGATATGACGCAGGTAGGCGACCATCGCGCCGACATCCTCATCACTCAGATATTGCAGGGACTCGCCTACGACCAACTGCATCTCGCCGCTGACGCCGGCGTGGTTGTTGCGCCCGGTGCGCAGCCAGTGGGCCAGCTGATCCGCCGCCCATTTCTGCGGCGCACTGTTCGGTTCGCGCAGATCGGGCGCATGCCATCCGCCGATCTCGCCCCCTGTCAGGAACCGGTCATTCGCTGCCGTGTATCCCGCCTGCGCGAAATACTGGTTACGCGGACTGTGACAGGCGCCGCAATGGCCCGGCCCTTCAACCAGATAGGCACCGCGATCAAGCTGTTCGTCGTCAAACTCCGGCGTGAACCCGGCCTTGTCCAATGCCACCCATTTCCACGCCCGGATGCCCCATCGCTGGTTGAAGGGGAAACCCATCTCCGCGGCCTTCACCTCGTTGCGCACCGGCGGAACCTCGTCCATGAAATACGCGTAAAGCGCGCGCACGTCGGGCTCGGTCAGCTTGCGATAGTTGTCATAGGGCATCGCCGGGTAGAGATGCTCGCCGTGCTTGCCGATCCCGTCGTAGAGCGCGGCGCGGAACTGGTCCAGCGTCACATCGCCGATCCCGGTCTCTGGGTCGGGCGTGATGTTGGAGGAATAGATCACTCCCATCGGGCTTTCGATGGCGCGGCCGCCGGCAAAGCGTTCGCCATCCACGGCGGTATGACAGGCCGCGCAATCGGACAGTTGCATTGCGTATTTGCCCGACCCTTCGGGAACCTGATAATCGGCAGCAAGTTCGGTCTGGGGCGGGGTCAACTGAACCGGAACAAAAATGAAAGCTGCCAGCGCCAGCACTCCGACGAGGATGAGCGCGGCCAGGATACGGAGAAAGGTGTACATGCTCGTGCCTCCCTATACCAAAGGCCGTGGATTGGGCAGGTAATCCTTGCGGATTGCCTCGCTTGCCCAATAGGCCAATGCGCCGACAGCCCCGGTGGGGTTGTACTGGATATTCTGCGGAAACGCCCCCGCTCCCATGGCAAAGACGTTATGCACATCCCAGCATTGAAGATACCGGTTCAGCACCGAGGTTTTGGGATCGGTGCCCATAATCGTGCCGCCCACATTATGCGTTGTCTGATACGGGCGGACGTCATAGAGCGCACCCTCCTGCTTATAGCCCGAAGCCCAAGACGTCGGGTTCATCAACTGCGCAATCGGTTCGATCTTGCTGCGCATGAACTGGGTCATGCGGATATCGTTGTCTTTCCAGTTGAACGTCATCCGCATCAGCGGGCGGCCATGCTGATCCTTATAGGTCGGGTCAAGGTCAAGATAGCAATCGCGATAGGACATGTTCGACCCGTGACTGCCGATCGACATGGAATGGCCGTACCATTTCTTGATCCCCG